>CALACD010000085.1 GCA_937890445.1 uncultured Acidimicrobiia bacterium
GCCGCCGCGGCCTCCATGCCCTCGAGAACCCGCATGAGGTCATTGCGGCGGGTGATCGCCGAGAACCGCGTGGGGTCGAGGCTGTCGAGGCTCACCGTCACCCGCGAGATGCCGGCATCGACGAGCGCCTGGTGCGTCGGAGCAACCCAGCCTGGTTCGCTCTGGCCGGAGCCACTGCTCATGCCGGAACCACTTGGAAGATGCCCTCGATCTCAACGGGGATGTCGAAGGGCAACTCGGCCATTCCGACCGCTGATCGGGTGTGGATCCCGGCCTCGCCGAAGACCTCGTGCATCAGCTGCGAACAGCCGTTGATGACGGCCGGAGTCTGATTGAAGCCTGGTGCGCAGTTGACCATGCCGAACAGCTTGACGACCCGGACCACTCGATCCAGGGTGCCCAGCTCGGCTCGCACCACTCTCAGGATCTGCAACCCGGTGAGCCGGGCCGCCAGTTGCGCCCCCTCGAGATCGATGTCGCTGCCGACCTTGCCGATCATCCGTCCATCGGGTCCGACCGGACCATGCCCGCCCACGTGCAGCAGGTTGTCGACCAGCACCGCGCTCACGTACAAACCGGCCGGCGGATAGCCCTCGGGCAGCACGATGCCCGCATCCTTCATTCGCTGCTCATGACTCATGGCGGCACACTGCCCCATTCCGGGCCGCTCGTCCAGTGGTAGTCCCCTTTCCCCGCCCCTCCCAGGACCGACGTCAGCCGAACGCGGTCTCGATGTGATTCCGGTTGATGCGGAACTCGGGGTCGATCTCCTGGATCTCGGCGCTGAAGGCGATCGTCAGGCGTTTCATGGCCGGAGCCAGTTCCCGCTCGGCAGCATCGATCAGACATTCCAGGAATGCACGCTTGTCAGCCGCTGAGCGTCCGGGTCCGATACGGGCCGTTATGACCACGAAGGCGTAGGAGCTACCGCCATCGGCGATGCGGTACCGGTTTCGGCTCACCGCCCGGGTCCTCAGCACGCTGATGGCCGGCAAACCGTTGTCGAGCGCGGCGGCATGCAGTTGGTCGACCAACGATTGGATGTCGGCCAGCTCGGCGACATTGGCCGAGTGTTCGATGATCAGATGCGGCATGAACGACCACTCTCTACTCCGGAGCCGCCGACTCGGGCGACGATGACACCGGAGATGATTGCACGGGAGGCTTCTCGTTCCGACCCGCAGCTTGTCTAACCTTCGGTCGACCCGGAAGCGGCGTCTCGGAGGGTGATCTGGGCCCGGCGAACGCTACGAACATGGGGATACGCACCCCGACGACACGACCGGAGAACGACGGAGAGGCATCGAGATGTCCGACAAGTATCACGAACTGCGGGGACAGGCTCCGCCGCCACCAACGGGTTGTCCGATCAACGCTTCATGGAGCCCGCTGAACGACGACTACCTACGCGACCCGTATCCGATCGCGGCTCGACTCCGCCGCGACACTCCCATCTTCTACGCCGAAGAGCTCGGTTACGTCGTGCTCACCGAGATGGATGACATCCTCGAGGTCTTCAACCAGCCGGACATCTTCTCGTCGGAGAATGTCCAGGATCCCGTATTCCCCGTGGCGCCCATGGCGCAAGAGGTCCTGGCCGTCCCCGACTTCGACCCGATGAAGGTGATGTCCAATCGGCAGGCGCCCGATCATGGCCGGATCCGCAAGTACACCCGCCAGGGATTCTCCCGCCGCCGACTGAGGACGTTGGAACCGTACGTGCGGCGCCGCTCCCACGAGCTCATCGACGACATGGTGGCCGCCGGTGGCCCGACGGAGTTCATCGATTCCTTCGCCTTTCCCCTTCCCGGGGAGACCGTGTTCCGCTTCATCGGTTTTCCCGAGGCCGACGACGAAGACCTGAAGAACTGGTGTGGCGACCGCAAGGCGTTCTCCTGGGGCAAACCAACACCCACCGAACAGGCCGAGATCGCCGAGAAGATGCTGTCGTACTGGCGCTACTGCCGAAACTTCACCGCCGGCAAACGAGACGATCGAGCCGACGACTTCGCCTCGGAGCTGTTGGCGGCCCACGACGACGATCCCGCCGAGCTCAGCTATCGGGAAGTCGAGTCGATCATCTACGGATTGTCCTTCGCCGGCCACGAAGCCGTCACCAATCTGATCTGCAACACGCTGTTGTGCCTGCTCCCCCGCCGCGACCAGTGGGATCAACTGGTCGCCGAACCATCGCTCATTCCCAACGCAGTCGAGGAAGTCCTGCGGTTCGAATCGAGCCAGATCAGCTGGCGACGCCTCACCACCGCCGACACCACGCTGCGCGGCATCGAGATCCCGGCCGGGACGCAGATCTTCATGAACTTCGCGTCGGCCAATCGCCAGGACGACATCTGGGAGAACCCGGACGAGTTCGACATCCATCGCCCGAATGCGGCCCAGCACATCTCGTTCGGCAAAGGGATGCACTACTGCCTCGGGGCCAACCTGGCCAAGTTCGAAGCGGTCTTGGTCCTCGAGGCGCTGACCGAACGACTGCCATCCCTCCGCCTGGTTCCCGACCAACCGATCTGGTCGTCGGCCAACATAACCTTCCGAGGTCCCGAGCAGCTTCTCGTCGACTGGGACTGACATCACACACGAGAGGACGGGCTCATGAAAACCCAGGTTGGGATCGTCGGCGCAGGACCAGCGGGCGCGCTGTTGTCCGAACTGCTGTGGCAGGCCGGCATCGAGAACGTGGTCCTCGAACGTCAGAGCAGGGGCTACGTCCTGGAACGGATCCGAGCCGGGGTCCTCGAGTCTGGCACCATAGAGATTCTCCGGAACGCCGGACTGGGTGCACGCCTGAATGCCAATGGGCACGTCCACGAGACCATCAACATTGCCTGGCGGGCCGAGGAACTGTTGTCGATCGACACCGCCGACCGGGTCGACCGGGTCATGATGGCCTACGGCCAAACCGCCATCCAGGAGGATCTGTACAGGGCGCTCGACGCCCGGGATCGTCCGCCCCGCTTCGATGCCGACGACGTCGAACTCCATGATGTCGCCAGCGATCGGCCATGGATCAGTTACACCCACAACGGCATCGACGAGCGACTCGACTGCGACTTCATCGCCGGTTGCGACGGCTTTCACGGCGTCACCCGCCACGCCATTCCCGGGAACGTCCGAACAGAATTCGAGAAGGTCTACCCGTTCGGCTGGCTCGGCATCATGTCGGAGACCAAGCCATTGCCGATCCTGTTGTATGCAAACCATCAGAAAGGGTTCGCGCTGTGCTCGATGCGCAGCCCCATGCTCAGCCGCTACTACGTCCAATGTTCGCTCGAGGACACGATCGATGACTGGTCCGACGATCGTTTCTGGGACGAACTCCTGTCCCGAATCCCCTCGGACCAGGCAGCCAAGATCCAGACCGGTCCCTCCATCGAGAAGTCGATCGCACCGCTGCGAAGCTACGTGGCCGAGCCGATGCAGCATGGTCGCCTGTTCTTGGCCGGCGACGCCGCCCACATCGTTCCCCCCACCGGGGCCAAGGGCCTCAACCTCGCCGTCTCCGACGTCCACTACCTGTCGAAAGGCCTGATCGATCACTACACCAGCGCCGGCGACGACTACCTGGCGGGCTACAGCAAACGGGCTCTGACCCGAGTCTGGAGCGCCGTCCGCTTCTCCTGGTGGCTCACCAGCCTCCTTCACCGGTTCCCGGATCAGACGCCGTTCGACCAACGAACTCAGGAGCAGGAGCTGATCTACCTCTCGTCGTCTCGAGCCGCCCAGACCGCGCTGTGCGAGCAGTACGTGGGGCTCCCCCTCTAACGGCATCCCTCTAACGGCATCCCTCCGACTGCATCCCCTCCAGCTTTCCCGCCCTAACCTGTCCCGCATGCGATCCGACCCTGTGATCATCGCCGGCGGCGGCATCGGCGGCATGGCGATGGCCCTCACCTGTCATCAGCTCGGAGTGCCAGCCCGCGTCTACGAGACGGTGCCTGAGCTTCGACCGCTCGGGGTCGGCATCAACCTGCAACCCAACGCCGTGCGAGAGCTGTACGACCTCGGCTTGGCCCACGATCTGGATGCCATTGGGATACAGGCCAAGGAGTGGGCGCTCGTGGGCCGCAACGGCAATGACGTCTGGTCCGAGCCCCGCGGTCTACTGGCCGGCTATGCCTGGCCCCAATACTCCGTTCACCGAGGCCAGTTGCAGATGCTCCTCTACCGCGAGGTACTGGATCGACTCGGCCCCGACGCGGTCGCCACCGGCCACCGCGTCGTGGGCTACCGCACCACCAACGACGGCGTCGTCGCCGAGGTCGAGTCGGCCGATGGTGCGCGTTCGGAACACTCGGGCCGCCTCCTGATCGGGGCCGACGGGCTGCACTCGGCGGTTCGAGCCCAGATGCACCCGAACGAGGGCGACCCGATCTGGGGCGGCGCCGTCATGTGGAGAGGCACCAGCCCGGGCGTGCCCGTCCGCTCCGGAGCTTCGTTCGTGGCCGTCGGTGGCATGAGACAACGGGTCGTCTTCTACCCCATCTCGGCCCCCGATCCCGAAACCGGCCTGTCCACCATCAACTGGATCACCGAGATCACCGTCGATCCCGCCGGCGGCCGATCAAACAGCGACTGGAACAAGCCGGTCGACATCGATGTCTTCCTCCCCCACTTCGCCGACTGGGACTTCGGTTGGCTCGACGTACCGGCGATGGTGCGAGCCGCCGACACGGTCTGGGAGTACCCGATGGTCGACCGCGACCCGGTCGGCACCTGGGTCGACGGGCACACCGTCCTGCTCGGCGACGCCGCTCATGTCATGTACCCGACCGGGTCGAACGGAGCCAGCCAGGCCATCGTCGACGCCCGCGTCCTCGGCGCGGCCTTCGTGGAGCACGGTCTGACGCCCGATGCTCTGTCGAGCTACGACGCCAAGCTGCGAGACGACATGTCCACCCTGATTCAACGGAACCGTGGGGCGGGTCCCATCGGCATCCTCGGCGTCGTCGAGGACCGATGCGGCGGGGTGTTCGACGACATCGACGACGTCATCCCCCGCGCCGAGATCGAGGACTTCATGGCCCGGTACAAGCAGGCTGCCGGGTTCGCCATCGAACATCTCAACCACGCCCCGCCCACCATCGCCGCCGGCGCCCGAGTGGCATCGTGAGCAGCGACGAGCGTCGCGCCCCTCGCCTGCCTCCAGGCCTCGAACAGACGCAGGATGCCATCGTGTTGGTCCATGGTGCCTGGGTCGGCGAGTGGTCGTGGCTCCCGATCCTTCCTCGGCTCCGGGCCTCGGGCCGGCCCATCCACCCGGTGTCCCTCACCGGCCACGGGGCCCGGAGCCACCAGTCCGGACCTCATGTCGGCCTGTCCGATCACGTCGCCGATGTCGTCGGACTGATCCGCACCCTCGACCTCGACGACGTCACCCTGGTCGGTCACAGCTATGGCGGCAGAGTCATCACCGGAGCCGTCGCCGAGATCGGCGACCGGGTACGACGAATGATCTTCCTCGATGCCCACACCCCGGTTGCCGACACGCCTCCGCAGCCCGCCAACCGGCTGGTCGTGGGTGGCATGGTCCCGTTCCAGGGCTACGACCCCACCCCGGAGCTGGTCGGCAGCGAAGAGGCCGTCGTCTGGTTCAACGCTCGGACCATGCCGCAATCGGCCAAGTGCTTCAGCGATCCGTGGCAACGTGCGCTTCCCGATCACGTCGAGAAGACCTTCGTCTTCGCCGCCGGGGAGGACAACTCGAGGTTCGCGACCTACGCCGAGGTCTGTCGAGCCGATCCAACGTGGCGATACGAGGAACTACCCGGCCCTCATTTCCTGATGATGAGCCACCCCGAGGAAATCACCGACATCATTCTCTGAGCCAGCGCTAGCGTTCAACGGTGCTTGCCGTTGAGATCGACAACATTCACAAGAGCTACGGCGACACGAAGGCGCTCGACGGCCTGAGTCTCACCATGCCCCAGGGGAGTGTGCTCGGAGTACTCGGACCGAACGGGGCCGGCAAGACCACGACGGTCAAGGTGCTCACGACGCTGATCACGCCCGATCGTGGATCCGCTCTGGTCGATGGCATCGACGTGGTGGCCGATCCGGACAAGGTGCGGGCCCGCATCGGGCTGACGGGTCAGTACGCGGCCGTCGAGGAACGACTCACCGGTCGGGAGAACCTCGAATACATCGCACGCCTGTTCCACATGCCTGCGGCCGAGGGGCGTTCCAGGGCCCGCGAGCTGCTGCAGCGATTCGATCTGGTCGAGGCCGGCGAACGAGTGGTGCTCGAGTACTCCGGCGGCATGCGACGACGGCTCGACATCGCCATGAGCCTGATCGCTCGCCCCTCGGTGTTGTTCCTCGACGAACCGACCACCGGACTGGATCCGAGGAGCCGCCTCTCGATGTGGGAGCTGATCGAGGAACTCGGTAGCGAGGGCACGACCACCTTCCTCACCACGCAATACCTCGACGAAGCCGAGGCCCTGGCCGATTCGATCGTCGTGATCGACCGCGGTCAGGTCATTGCATCGGGGACGGCTGATGAGTTGAAGGATCGCATCGGCGGGGACCGGCTGGTGGTGACGATCGCCAACGCCGACAACCTGGGTCGCGCCGCCGAGGCTCTCGCCGGGCTGGCCACCGGTGCGATCGAGACCGCATCGGTCGATCGACAGCTGCTCATTCCGATCAAGGCCGGGGGAGGTGTGCTCCCCCGAGCCATCCGATCGCTCGACGATGCCCAGTGCGAGGTGATCGACGTCGAACTTCGTCGCCCCAGTCTCGACGACGTCTTCCTCACGCTCACCGGCAAGACAGCGAACGACGACGAGGAGATCCGATGACGAGCCCCGAAACCCTCGAGGTCGGCAAACGTGCCCGACAGGCCGTGCCGACCGGGCCTGAATGGTTGCTCCGCGACGCCTGGACCGAAGCAACACGCCACCTCCGAGTGATCCCCCGCAATCCAGAACTGATCGCGTTCGCCACCATCCAGCCCATCATGTTCGTCCTGCTGTTCGTCTACGTCTTCGGGGGCGCCATCACGGCTCCCGGCTACAGCGACTACAACCAGTACCTGCTGCCAGGCATCATGGCCCAAACGGTCGTGTTCGGTTCGGCCACCACCGGTGTTGGATTGGCCGAGGATCTGTCCAAGGGTCTCGTCGACCGGCTCCGCTCGGTTCCCATGCAGCAATCGGCGGTGATCGTGGGACGCACCTTGGCCGACCTGGTGAAGAACACCTTCACCTTCGTGATCATGCTCGTGGTCGCCTTCATGGTCGGTTTCCGCTTCGAGGGCAGCCTGTTCCAGGCGCTCGTCGCCACCGTGTTGCTGCTGCTGTTCAGCTACGCCCTGTCCTGGGTCCAGGCCCTGGTCGGACTGTCGGTCAAGTCGGTCGAGGCCGCGAACTCGCTCGGCTTCCTGTGGATGTTTCCCGTGACCTTCGTGTCGTCGGCCTTCGTTCCGACCGAGACCATGCCGAACTGGCTGCAACCAATCGCCGAGAACAACCCCTTCACTCGAGTGACCAACGCCGGGCGGGCGTTGTACAACGGGCTCCCGGCCGACGGCGCCGTCGTCGAGGCCTTCGCCTGGTCGCTCGCCATCATCGGAGTGTTCGCCGTGCTGAGCTTCCGCAAATTCCGCCAGACCACCGCGCGTTGACCACGACGGCCACAACCAAACCGTCGATCGGTGAGCGGGAACTCATCGCCCTCCTCGCCGCCCTCAGCGCCACCACTGCACTCGGTATCGACATGGTGCTCCCGGCCTTCGGCGAGATCCGCAGTGCCCTCGGGCTCGCCCCCGACTCGCCCCGCGTCGCACTCACCGTCACGCTCTACTTTCTCGGCCTCGCCTTCGGGCAGATCTTCTACGGGCCCTTCACCGACCGCTTCGGCCGCAAGCCCGTGCTCTACTTCGGACTGGGCCTGTACATGGTCGGCGCGGTCGGATCCGCCCTGGCACCGTCCTTCGGCTACCTCGTCGCCTTCCGCTTCCTGTGGGGCCTCGGAGCGGCCGGTCCTCGTACGCTGACGCTGGCCATCAGCCGAGACCTGTACGAGGGGGACGCGTTGGGACGAGTCCTGGCCACGGTGCTCGCCGTGTTCATGATCGTTCCTGCCATCGGACCGTTGCTGGGCGAGTTCGTCCTGACGATCGGAACGTGGCGCTGGGTCTTCGCCACACCGGTCGCGCTGGCCACCGGTCTGGTCTTGTGGCTCAAACGACTGCCGGAGACCTTGCCTCCCGAGGCCCGTCGACCGCTGACCTTCAGCCGAACCGGTACGGCGCTGCGGGCGGTCCTCGCCAACCGGGTGACGCTCGGTTCCTCGCTCGCCCTCATGTTCGACTTCGGCTCGTTCGCTGCCTTCCTGGCCAGCAGCGAATTGCTGTTCGATGACGTCTATGGCCGGTCCGATCAGTTCGCTTACTACTTCGGCGGCATGAGCATCGTGATGGGTGTCTTCATCGTCTTCGGCACCCGCAAGGTCGCACGGTTCGGGAGCGATCGGGTCGTGGTCGTGCTCGTGTCCAGTTCGGTTGCGCTGTCGACGGCGGTTGCCGTGTGGTCGCTGGCCAACGACGGCGCCCCGAACTTCTACGCCTGGTTTGCCCTCATCACCGTGCTCAACTCGATGCGCACACTCGCCAACCCCCTGATTCAGGGACAGGCCATGGCACCCATGGGAGAACTGGCCGGCACTGCGGCGGCCGTGATCGGCACCATCAGCATGGGCGGCGGTGCCGTGCTCGCCAGCTTCATCGATGGCGCCATCGATGGCTCGGTCACGCCGCTCGCCATCGGCTACGCCGGCTTCGGCGCGCTCAGCCTGGCGGCCATGCTGTGGGCCCGGGGGGCCCGAACGGCCCCGGAGCCAACGGCCGGTTGAACTTCACGACGTTGTCCTCGGCCCGTCCGGTCCGGCTGGGCCGAGGCTGGGCATGGACCGCAAGGTGGTGAGGGCGTGGGCCGCCATGATGTCGTTCTGGTAGAACTTGGTCGAAACGAGGCTGGTGAGTCCTCGTTGGTTGACCAGTTCGCCTCGAATCACGAAGTGGGGCTCGACGATGGGCTCGAAGTAGTCGCACCGCATGTTGATGGTCGTCAGCCAATGACGAGGCGACGTCGGGTCACGGTCGGGATCACCGGTGTGGACGGTGTAGAGCGAGACGAAGTCGACATAGGTCGGCGTGAATCCGCCGAACAACTGGCCCTGCGGGTTCTTCAGATTCTCCGGCATCCCTGCTTCGACCACGAGCAGCCCGAGGTCCTGGTCGAGGATCCGCCACTTCCACGCCTCCAGGACATCACCTGCCGGGTGGCCCTTGGCCACCAACCGACCTGGTTCGGCGAACGCCCACGGCCGCTGCGACGCAGCGGCGGGGGAAGGGCTCTCGCCTCGGGAACGTTCCTGATCGCCCGACAAGGAGCTAGTCCTGAAGACCGAGGCTCATCATCCCGCCGATGAGATTCGTGACATCGGTGAATCCGTTCGAGGTCAGGAACTCGGCGGCCTGACCGCTGCGCCCGCCGCTTCGACAGAGCAGGGCAACCGGTCGCGAAGCATCGAGTTCGCCGATTCGGTCGGGCAGCGAGCCGAGAGGAATGAAGATCGCATCGGGCAGGGACGCCGCCTCCACTTCGTGGGGTTCGCGTACATCGACGAGCTGTGATCCCGCAGCAACCAACGCAGCGTGTTCGGAGGCGGGAACTTCTTTGTGAGCCATGCAATCACGGTAGCGCCGATGTACCGGACATTTCGCGTTCGGCCACCATGCACGACGCAGCCTGGCTCCATTTGGCCTAGCGTCGGGCAGTGCCCAATGGACCGACGTTTGCCGCCTCTCCGGCCGTTCGACCCTCGGCCAATGTCGGCATGGCCTTGGCGCTTGTTGCCGGACTGTTCGGATCACTCGACACTGCGCTGAATGTGGCGTTCCCCGACTTGATCGACGACTTCGACCGGGAGGTCGGGGACCTCCAGTGGGTGATCGTGAGCTACGTCGTTTCCTATGGCGCGCTGCTCCTCGGTGCCGGCGGGCTGGGTGATCGTTTCGGTCATCGCCGCCTGGCGGCAGTGGGAGCCCTGGGCTCGACGTTGGCGATCTTCGCCTGTGCCGTCGCGCCCTCGTTCGGCTGGTTCCTGGTTGCCCGCGTCGGACAGGGCACCGGAACGGCGCTGGTCATGGCATCGGCTCCGGCCTTGGCCGCCCTCAGCGCACCACCGAGCTCGAAGGGGCGGGCGTTGGGCCGTTTCCAGACCAGCGCAGCCATCGGGCTCACCGTCGGCCCCATCCTGGGCGGGGTCCTGGTCGAGCTCGGCGGCTGGCGTGGCGTCTTCTGGTTCCGCGTTCCCATCGGGATGCTGCTGCTGGCGATGGCCGCCCGAGCGGTGCAGGCACCGGGGACACCATCCCGGGCCGATGTCGCCTTGGAACCGGTCCAGGCCTCCGTCGCTGGATCCACCGAACGCTTCATCACCGACAACCTGGCATCGATCGGCGCCAACGGAGCTGCGTTTGCGCTGTGGTTGTTCCTGCCGAGTCTCCTGATCGACCACCGCAACCTCGGAGCCGGGGCCGCCGGCCTGGTTCTGGCCGTGTCGCCGGCGGCAACGGCTGTCGCCGCCCTCGGCGCCGGCCGATTGGCCGACCGGGGCCGAACCACCAGCCTCCTCCTCGGCGGCCTGGCACTGGAGGCGGCCGGTTTGGCCATGCTGAGCCAAGCGACAGCGACCACGGGGATGCTCGCCCTGGCGTCGGGGACGGCGCTCACCGGAGCCGGACTGGGGTTGTTCACGGTCCCGAACATGGCCCGGGTGATGGCCGCGGCCGGCGAGCGCCGCCAAGGCATCGGCGGTGCGCTCTGTCTCCTCACCCGAACCGTCGGAATCGTGGGGGCCGCGCTCGGACTGACCGCCGTCTTCGACGCATCTCGGCCCGGCGTCGACTTCTTCGACCGATTCGAAGTCGTCTTCGTTCTGGCGACAGGAATTGTTCTCGTGATCGTCGTCCTGACCGGCGCGGTCGATCGCCGCAAACGACTACCTTCTCCGTCATGACCACGACAGCCGATTTGCTGCAGCGCTACCACTCGGTGCTCCCCTCCTACGTCAAGCCGATGTACGCCGAGCCGATCTCGCTCGACCACGGACAGGGCGGCTACGTGTGGGACCTGGAGGGCAATCGCTACCTCGACTTCTTCGGCGGGGTGCTCACCACCATGGTTGGCCACAACAACCCGTCCGTCACGGCGGCCGTCCAGGCTCAGGCGGCCAAGGTCATGCACACCTCGACGCTCTACCTGTCGGAACCCATGATCGAACTGGCCGAGAAGATCGCCGCGTTGTCGGGCATTCCAGATGCTCGGGTCTTCTTCACCACCTCGGGCACCGAGGCCAACGACACCGCCATCCTGCTCGCGACTTCCTATCGCAAGTCCAACCAGGTGCTGGCGATGCGCAACAGCTACCACGGTCGGTCGTTCACCGCCCAGGCGATCACGTCGCATGCCTCGTGGTCCTCGACCAGTCTTTCCGGGCTGCAGGTCACCTTCGTCCAAGGCCCCTATCGGCTTCGTTCGCCGTTCACCCAGCTCGATGACGACGCCTTCACCCAGGCTGCCGTCGCCGACCTCCAGCAGCTGTTGGACATGACCAGCGCCGGAGAACAGGCCGCGCTCATCGCCGAGCCGATCCAGGGCGTCGGCGGCTTCGCCACGCCTCCCGACGGCTTCTTCGGAGCGTTCGACAAGGAACTCAAGAATCGGGGCATCCTCTTCATCTCCGACGAAGTACAGACCGGTTGGGGCCGCACCGGCGAGCATTTCTGGGGCTATCAGGCCCACGACATCGTCCCCGACATGCTCACCTTCGCCAAGGGGGTCGGCAATGGCATCACCCTGGCCGGGGTCGTGGCCAGGGCCGACATCATGGACAGCATCAAGGTCACCTCGTTCTCCACGTTCGGAGGCAACCCCCTTTCGGCCGCGGGCGGACTGGCCACGCTCGACTATGTGCTCGACAACGATCTCCAGGCCAACGCCAAGACGATGGGCCAACGGTTCCTGGATGGTTTCGGGCCGGTCGTCGAGGCCACGCCGTGGATCGCCGAGCTGCGGGGTCGCGGCCTGATGTGGGCGTTCGAGATGACGGCGCCCGACTCGCTCGAACCCGACCCGTCGCGCACGGCGGCCGTCCTCGAGGCGTGCAAGACCCACGGCCTGCTCGTGGGCAAGGGCGGGCTCTACGGCAACGTCATCCGTCTGGCTCCGATGCTCGACGTGAGTGCCGACGAGATGGACGAGGGCATCGCTGCGCTCCGAGCAGCTGTCGTCGACGCCAGCTGATCGCGTCGACTAGAACGGACTCCGGGGCTGTTCGGCCCCCGGATCCCAGGGGGTAGCAGCATGCAGGTAACCGATCGAGTCTGTGTCGTCACCGGAGGCGGGAGTGGCATCGGCCGAGCCCTGTGCGAACGTTTTGCGGCCGACGGTGCCCGAGCCGTGATCGTCGTCGATCGCGCCGGCGACAACGCTGCGGCCGTCGCCGAATCGATCGGTGGTCACGCCGAAGCCATCGACGTCGGGGAGGAAACCGAGATCACCGAGATGCTCGAGCGGGTCGAGTCCAGCCACGGCCCGATCGATGTCCTCTGCAACAACGCCGGCATCGCGTCGGGCGGCGATCCCCTGCGAACGCCGATCGACGAGTGGCAGCGCCAGTGGGACATCAACGTGATGAGCCACGTGTTCGCCATCCGGGCGACCCTCCCGTCCATGCTGGCTCGGGGTGAAGGTCACATCCTGCACACCGCCTCGATGGCCGGGATCCTGACCAGCCACGGCAACGCTCCCTACGCAACGAGCAAGCATGCCGTCGTCGGCCTGGCCGAGTGGATGTCCATCACCTACCACGACAAGGGAATCCGGACCTATCTCCTGGCGCCGCTGGGCGTTCGGACACCGATGCTCGGTGATGCCGCCGACAGCGAGTGGGCTCGTAGCGCCGCCGGTCCGCTCAAGACGCCCGAAGAGGTTGCCCAACAGGTCACCGAGGCATTCGCAGAGGAACGCTTCTTGATCCTCACCGACCCGATCGCCCAGGGATGGATGGAATTCAAGACCAATGAGTCGGAGAAGTGGCTGGGCGGCATGCGCAAGCTCCAGGCTCGCCTCGATGCCGCCGACTGACCCAATCCGTCCTGGGTCGGCGTTACTTGGGGAGATCGGTGAAGGGCATGTCCTTGGACGGGCCCGGCTCCTTCGGTAGACCGAGACCGCGCTCCCCGATCACGTTGCGTTGGATCTCGTCGGTTCCGCCGTAGATGGGTGGGGCCGGCGAGAAGAGGATGAGCTCCTGCAGGTAGCCGGCGGTGGCCGAGTCCTTCCCCATGATGACGGCGTCGGGACCGAGTATCTCCCCGGCCAGATCTCGAGCGAGGTGGAGGGATT
>CALACD010000086.1 GCA_937890445.1 uncultured Acidimicrobiia bacterium
GCGTCTCGGTGAACTCATAGATTCCGTCGCTGGCCCCTTCGCGACCCAGACCGGACTGCTTCATGCCACCGAAGGGGGCAGCGGGATCCGAGACCGCTCCCCGGTTGAGGCCCACCATGCCGGCGTCGATCCGTTCGCTGACCTGCAGCCCCTTGGCCAGGTCCGAGGTGTAGACATAGGCACTCAACCCCATCTCGGTGTCGTTGGCCAGACCGACCATGTGATCCACATCGGTGAACGACACCACAGGGGCTACCGGGCCGAAGATCTCCTCACGGGTGATCGGTGCATCTGCGGCAACGTTTCCGAGCACGGTCGGTGGATAGAAGAAGCCGGGACGGTCCATTCGAGCGCCCCCGAGCACGGCGTCGGCCCCGCCGGCGATCGCTGATTGCACCAAGCCATCGATGGTGTCGACCGCGCCGGCGTTGATCATCGGCCCACAGCCGACACCATCATCGAGCCCGTTCCCGGTCTTGATCGCCCCCATGGCGACCGCCAACTTGGCCGTGAACTCCTCGGCCACGCCGGCCTCGACGTAGAACCGGTTGGCCGCGGTGCAGGTCTCGGCCGAGTGGCGCATCTTGGCCACCATGGCACCCTCCACCGCAGCATCGACGTCGGCGTCGTCGAAGACGATGAACGGCGCGTTGCCGCCCAGTTCCATGACGACCTTCAACACCCGATCCGCCGATCGGCGTAACAGCACGCGACCCACCTCCGTCGATCCGGTGAAGGACACCATCCGAACCGCCCGGTGGTCGACCGCGGCATCGAACCAGCTGCCCGAGTCCAAGGTAGGCACCACATTGACCACCCCGGCCGGGACGCCGGCCTCTTCCAGCAGAGATCCGATGCGCAGCGCGGTGAGCGGTGTTTCCTTGGGGGGCTTGATCACGACGGCGTTCCCGGCAGCCAGAGCCGGAGCCACCTTGCGGGTGATCATGGCGGCAGGGAAATTCCAGGGAGTCACCATCAGCACCACGCCGACCGGGGGATGGCGCACGATGATGCGGTTCGCGCCCGAAGGAGCGATCCCGAGCGAACCGTGGATCCTCACCGCTTCCTCGGCATTCCACCGGAAGAACTCCGCAGCGTAGGCGACCTCACCGGTGGAGTCGGCCAGCGGTTTGCCGTGCTCACGGGTGATCAGTTCTGCCAGTTCGGTCGTGTGGTCGACCAGAACCTGCCAGCAGTTGCGCAGCACCTCGGAACGAACGCGCGGCGCGGTCGCGGCCCACGATCGCTGAGCCTCGTCGGCGACATCGCAGGCCGCAACGGCGTCGGCGGGAGTTCCCGCCGCCACCGTTGCCATCTCTTCACCGGTGGCCGGATCGAGCACGGAGATCCGCTCCCCACCAGACCCTTCGCTCCACGCTCCGCCGATGAGCAGTTCCGTCTTCAAGTCAGCCGAGTTCATGCCGCAACACTACCCTCCCGACCGCGCGGCGGCCGCCCGTCCAGCGCCCGCCCAGCAAACGAGTCGCTACGTGTAGACCCCGATGAAGGACTCGACCAGGACTCCTGTGTGGTAGAACACGGCCCGACCGATCTCGTCATCGGTCCAGGTCGTGACCGGGCGGTCGGGGCCGGCCTGGTAGCCGAGCCCGGCGAAGGTCTCGTTGCGATTGCCGCTCGGATCGAAGAAGTAGATCGTCTCGCCTCGGGTCACGCCGTGGCGGGTGGGTGACACGTCGATCTGCACCTTGTTCTTGGCCATGATGTCGCCGGCCTTGAGGATGTCGTGCCATGAGTCGAGGAAGAAGGACACGTGATGCAGTCCGGCCTCGGGGCCTCCGACGAACGCGATGTCATGGGGCGTGGTCGAACACGACACGAACGCGCCGATCTGAATGGAGCCGTCAGGTCCGGCCACGATCTGCTCGGTCAGATAGAAGTCCAGCACCTCGGTCAGGAGCGCTGTGTTGTCGGCCACGGTGTTGATCCCGTTCTCGGGATCGAGCGGGCACATCAGGAGCACGTGATCGAGCCAGTGGGTGTTGGCGCCCTTGAGACCGTCGGGCCAGGGCTCGGGGTTCAGCGAGCCGACGTCGGTTCCCACGATCTCCTTGGTTGCGAACAGGCGCATCTCGTGCCCGCTGGGCAGGGTGAACTGCAACATACGGCCGGTCGACGGGAGCGCTCCCTCGGGCAACATCGTGGTGCTGATGCCTTAGTTCTCGATGGCCTCCTGCAGCGAATCGAGCTCGGACTCGCGACGGACCTTGTAGGCGACGTGGCGCATCCCGGCCCGGTCCGAGGGACTCAGGATGACCGAGTACTTGTCCCACTCGTCCCAGCACTTGAGATACACGTTGCCGTGCTCGTCCTCCATCACCTGCTTCATGCTCAGCACCTTCTCGTAGTGCTGAATTGCAGCAGCCATGTCCATCACGTTGATGTTGACGTGGCCGATTCTCATGACTCCCATTTGATTCCCCTTGTCGTGTTTCGATGAGCGGTGTTCGGCGGGCTGTGTTCGATGAGCTGTGTTCGGCGGGCTGTGTTCGGCGGTTCTGCTCGCTGGTTGTGTCCGTCTCCCCTGCAGCGTTCATGTCGGATTCGCATCGGTCCGGACGGGCCTTCCCAACACTTCCACCACCAACGCGGTGGTCGGGGCAACCCGACACGCGAGCGTGCACCCGGCTACTTCGTCTTCGACGCTAACACGAGCCCGGCTCACGGGCCCGAGTAGGGCGATCTCGCCTTCCAGGATGCGGATCCGGCAGACGCCACAACCACCCTGCGTGCAACCGACCGGGATGCAGTTGGCCCCCCGGCGCATCATGGACTGCAACAGACTCTCGCCCGTCGCGCACGCGAAGGTCTCACCGGTCTCTGCGACCCGGACTTCGAGCATCGGCTTCGACGACCACCAGCCCATCATGTCGCCGATTTCTAGTCCGTTGGGCCCAGCGGGGGCGAACCCGGATTGGGCCGATGGTCCCCGAGAACTGATTCGTCGGGCTCTCGTAGGCGATCGACCTCTGCCGAAGGGGAGCAGGCGGCGACAACCAAGGACCACTCCCCACAATGTTCCCATCTCCAGGCAGGCAGAGATTGAAGCGAGTGCTGCTTGCCGTCGCGGTGATCGCGACCACCGTGACCGTCGTCGCCCGCACCCCTCAACCGGCCTCAGCCGGGCCACCGCCCGTACTCACCACCTTCGTTCCGCTGGACGAGGGAAGCATCGCGGCGGCCCTCGACTCCGTGGCGCCGGCATCGACCCCCATCGGCACCGACATCCAGACAACGATCTCGGTGACCGTCGTCGCTGACGCCACCATCATGTACTGGGATCATTGGGAGGACGGATTCGATCCGGACATCGCCAACGCGCCGGCCAGTTCCACCACCGAAACATGGGGCGACAACAACCCCGCCAACGGCATTCCGCCCGGCTTCGCCGTCGACATCCTCGATGCCGGTTCGATCATCGTGCTGGACAACGGCGGGGCCCTGGCGACGCCCCGCAATCCCGCCATCCAGGCCTTCGACGGCCGGGACAAGGTTGCCGCCAGCCGAGGCTTCGCCCTGACCCGAGCCGGATGGGAAACCACCTATGGCACGCTGCACGCAGGAGCAGTCGCGGCCACCGATCTGAGCCGGTGGGGCACGCGGTTCGAGATTCCCATCGGACAAAAAATCGCGTCGAACAAGGCGTTCAACTACACCGGCGTGTCGGTCATGGCCGCCGATGACACCACCGTGGTGCAGATCGACCGCGACGGCAACGGGACCATCGACCAGGAGGACGTCATCGGCGAGGGCGAGAGCGTCTTCGTGGACGGGGGTATCAACGCCGGGGCCGAGATCATCACCTCGAAACCAGTCCAGGTCCATCTGCTGACCGGCGACACCACGGCCACCTTCGAGGACCGCTGGTACGAGGTCTTTCCCGTCGGCCTGTGGTCCGACGAATACGTCACACCCGTAGGGACCACACTGGCCAGCCAGCCCGTCACCCTCTTCGTCTACAACCGCGGTCCGAGCAGCATCACGGTCAACGTCGACGCCGAGGGAACAGCGAACGACACCAACCTCGTCATCAGTTCCCACACCACGGTGTCCCACAATCTGCCTCTCAACTCCGGCGCCCGTCTGACCTCACCGGGCAACCCCTTCTACGTCGTCTCGGCCACCGGTGCCTTCCAACCAGGTTCCCCGCCCGCCGCCGACAGCAGTTCGGCCCACGACTGTGGGTACAGCCTGGTTCCGACATCGGTGCTGACACCCGGTGTCGTCGTCGGCTGGGGTCCCGGAAACCCGTCCGGCACCGCCACCTTCAGCCCGATCTGGGTCGCCGCGCTGGGCGACACGACGCTCAACATCGACTACGACAACGACGGGTTGGTCGACGCAACTCGTGCCCTGACAGCGTACGAGAGCGTCACCATCTCGGATCCCGACTTCGACCTGACCGGGGCCCGTATCTTCACCGACGACGGAACCCTGATCTCGGTCGCCTGGGGCCAGGACCCGGCGGGCGGCGAATGTTGTGATGCCTACGACTTGGGCACCGCGGTACTTCCGGCCAGCTACCTCGTCGTCAACAAGACCTCTGATCTGGTCGTCGACGTGAACGGTGATGGCCTGGTCAACCCCGGCGACACCCTCGAGTACACCATCAGTGCCGTCGACGCCGGTGCCCTGTCGTTGACGAACGTCAACATCGTGGACGAGTTGCCACCAGAACTGGTCTACCTCCCCGACTCGACCTTCATCGACGGCATCCTCGAGCCCGACGACACCAACGGCACCGCATTCCCGCTCGACATCGCCGGGCACGACATCCCGCTCATCGACCCCGGCGAAACGGTTCTGTTCACCTACCGAACCGAGGTGATCGACCCCTTCCCCCTGTTCCAACAGACCATCCGCAACTCGGTCACCATCGATACCGACCAGGCATCGGGGTCGGCGACGGCAGTCGTGAACGTCGACGTCCCCGACCTGTACGTGGCCAAGTCCTCCGATGCGGCCGATGACCTCATGCCCGGTGACGGCGTCGTCTACACGATCGATGTTGCCAACAATGCCCATCGGAACAGACCGGCATCGCGGTCACTGACACGCTCCCCACTGGCCTCACTTGGATCTCCACCACTGTCACTCGACCCATCGACGACCCGGGTCCGGGCGGAACCGCACTCGTCGATGATGGCTTCTCCACCGCCGCCTACACCAACAACCCGGCCCGGTGGTCGGGTCCATGGGTCGAGGCTGACAACGCCGGCGGTGGTGCCACCGGCGGCAACGTGCGGGTGATCTCCGATCTCGGTGACAACCGTCTGATGGTCCGCAATGCCAACAACATGGTCACCCGCTTCTTCGATGCCACGACGTGGGAAGAAGCGACCCTCACCTTCGATTACCGCCGCGAGGCAATGAACACCTCGGCCGACTGGGTCGCCCTCGAGATCTCGACCAACGGTGGCGCCAGCTGGATCGAGCTCGATCGCTTCGCCGGAGCCGGAACCGACGCCCTGTATCTGCCCTCCACGTACGACCTCACGACCTATCTCGGCGGCTCGATCGGGCTCCGTTTCGAAGCTTCCCCCACGCTCGGTGCCGGTGAAGCCGTGTACTTCGACGACATCGCCATCGCCCTCACGAACCGCATCGATCAGACCACGCCCGGGGGTGCCCCGACGGCCTTGCTGACCGGTGCCGATCTCCTGCCTGGCGAGACGCTGACCATTCAGGTGACCGGCACGGTCGATCCCTTGATCGACCCCACGATCGATGAGCTCAGCAACTCGGCGTCGGTGTCCAGCGACCAGAATCCGGATGCCACGGACTCGACCGTCGTCGACCCCATCGCCCGGGCCTCGATCGGTCACCTCGTCTGGCACGACCTCGACGGCGACGGCAACATCGACAGCGGCGAACCCCCGTTGGCCGGTGTCCATCTGTCCCTGCTCGACGGCGGCGGAGCGACCGTGGCCACGGCCACGACCGCCGCGAACGGCAGCTATCTGTTCGCAGATCTCGATCCGGCGTCCTACACCATCACGATCACCAGCGGTGTGCCTGCCGGGATGCTCCCCACCTACGATCGCGACGGCGGATTCGACCAGTCGATCGCCACCACCGTCACCTTCGGCGAAGATCTGACCGACGTCGACTTCGGCTTCGCCCAGCCCGTGTCGGCCGGCGATCTCGTCTGGAACGACCTCAATGGCAACTGGGCCCCGGACCCCGGCGAACCGGGCCATGCCGGGTTGACCGTCACTCTCACCGGTCCGATGGGACCGAATTCGACGACGGCCACTGTCGTCACTGACGCCAGCGGCAACTACAGCTTCACCGGCCTGCTCCCGGGCGACTACAGCGTGAGCGTCGACGAATCGGGTCTGCCTGCCTCGGCGTACAGCTCCACCGGCGGCAACACGCTCACTCGGACGCTGGCCTCGGGTGACAACGACGTCTCGTTCGACTTCGGCTATGTGAACCCGGCCAGCATCGGCGATGTCGTGTGGCACGACCTCGATGGCGACGGGACCCAGGACCCGGGCGAGCCAGAGGTGTCCGGCGTTGTCGTGAACCTGACCGGACCATCCGGCCCGCTCACCACCACCACGGCGGCCGACGGCAGCTACCTGTTCTCGAGCCTCGATCCTGGCAGCTACACCGTGACCGTCGACCCCGGCACCGTGCCCGCCGGTTCCCAGAGCAGCACCGGTGGGGACAGCCAGACCCTGACGGTCGAGTCCGACGACCACATCGACTCGGTCGACTTCGGCTACTACGCGCCCAGCGACCTCGGTGACGTCGTGTTCGAGGACGTGAACGGGAACGGCGCCCAGGATCCCGGCGAACCCGGTATCAGTGGCGTCGACGTGACGCTGACCGGTCCCGCCGGCCCGTCGTCGACCACCGTGTCGACCACGACGGCAGCCGACGGTAGCTACCTGTTCGCAGACCTCGACCCCGGGTCCTACACCGTCACCATCGACCTGAGCGATCTGCCAGTCAACGTCTACAGTTCCACCGGCGGTGACAGCAAAACCGTCGAGATCGTGTCCGGAACCGATGATCTCGACGTGGATTTCGGATACGTCAACCCGTCGACCATCGGTGATCGCCTCTGGCACGACCTCGACGCCGACGGCATCCAGGACCCGGGCGAACCCGGCCTCGTCGGCATCGGCGTCCTACTCACCGGCCCCGGTGGCCCGCTCTCGACCACGACCGGCGCCGACGGTGCCTACCTGTTCTCGGATCTGGCACCCGGTGCCTACACCGTGACCGTACAGACGGCCGACCTCCCGGCCGGTTACGGTCCGAGCACCGTCAACACGGTCGATGTCACCCTCGCCTCGAGCGGCGGCATCGACACGGCCGACTTCGGCTTCTGGGCACCATCCGATCTCGGTGACCGGGTCTGGCACGACCTCGACGCCGACGGCATCCAGGATCCGGGCGAACCGGGCCTCGTCGGCGTCGACGTGACGCTCACCGGCGGCGGTCTGCCCCTGACCGTCGCCACCGGATCCGACGGCTCGTACCTCTTCGGTGGGTTGGCGCCCGGCACCTACAGCGTGCTGATCGAGACGGCCACCCTCCCCGTCGGCTATCTCCCCTCGTCGATCGAGGTCCAACCCGTGACCATGGAGTCGGACAGCGACGATCTGACCATTGACTTCGGGTACCACGTGCTGGCCTCGGTCGGCGATCTGGTCTGGCACGACCTGAACGGTGACGGCACCCGAGACCCGGGCGAACCGGGGCTCGGCGGCATCGGTATCACCCTCACCGGTCCCTCCTCCACCACACCGACCACCACCGCCGGCGACGGCTCCTACCGTTTCAGCGGCCTCGAGCCCGGCACGTACACCGTCACCGTCGACGGCGGAACCCTCCCGGCCGGCTACACCACCACGGGAACCGACAGCTCGACGATCACCCTGGTATCGGGCGACGCCATCGACACCGTCGACTTCGGCTACGCCACCACCGCAACCATCGGCGACACCGTGTGGGTCGACCTCGATGCCGACGGCATCCAGGACCCGAGCGAACCCGGACTCGCCGGCATCGGGGTCACCCTGACCGGACCCAGCGGTCCCTCCTCCACCACCCTGACCACGACCACAGCCAGCGACGGCGGCTATAGCTTCACCGGCCTCACCCCCGGCACCTACACCGTGACCCTGACGCTGACCGACCTCCCGGCCGGCGCCCAGAACAGCGCGGGCGGCACGGCCCAAGCCACGACCGTGGCGTCAGCGGAGACCGACGACACCATGGACTTCGGGTTCTACCTGAACGCCATCGTCGGCGACACCGTCTGGCACGACCTCGACGGCGACGGCAACCAGGATCCCGGAGAACCCGGCCTCGCCGGTATCGAAGTCGTGCTCGACAACGGATCGGTGCCGCTCGTCACCACGACGGCCGCCGACGGCACCTACAGCTTCGGTGGGCTCACCCCCGGCACCTACACCGTCACGGTCGAAACCAGCTCACTCCCCCTCGGCTACGCCACCACGGGAACCGATTCGCAATCCGTCACCGTCACCTCGGGCGACAACGTGGCCACCGTCGACTTCGGCTACGCCACCACTGGCTCCGTCGGCGACCACGTCTGGATCGACGCCAACGGTGACGGCACGCAAGACCCGGGCGAACCGGGTCTGAGCGGCCGGACGATCACCCTGACCGGTCCCAGCGGACCCTCCTCCGCCACCCTCACCACCACGACGGCTGCCGATGGCAGCTACAGCTTCGCCGGCCTCGCCCCCGGTGTCTACACCGTCACCGTCGACACTGCCGGTCTGCCGGTGGGTTCGAGCAGCTCGACCGGCGGGGACACCCAGACGGTCACCCTCGCCAGCGGTGATGCGATCGACACCATCGACTTCGGGTACATCCTGCCTTCGACCATTGGTGATCTCGTCTGGCACGACCTCGATGGTGACGGCATCCAGGATCCGGGTGAGCCCGGGCTCACCGGGGTCGGACTGACCCTCACCGGACCGTCAGGGCCCTCCTCCACCGTCCTGACGACGACAACTGCCGGGGACGGCAGCTACCTGTTCTCCAACCTGCTGGCCGGGACCTACACGGTCACCGTCAACACCAGCACCCTCCCCGCCGGCTACACCACCACCGGCTCCGACACGGCGGTGATCACTCTGGGAACCGACGAGACGATCTCGACGGCCGACTTCGGGTACGCCACCACCGCCACCATCGGCGACACCGTCTGGCACGACCTC
>CALACD010000087.1 GCA_937890445.1 uncultured Acidimicrobiia bacterium
CCGAGCCTCGATCTTCTCGAGCTTCCTCGTCCGCCGGCCACGGCGCCATGGGCCTATGTCAAGATCGCCGAGGGCTGCGATCGCAAGTGTGGGTTCTGCGCCATCCCGAGCTTTCGGGGTAAGCAGCGAAGCCGATCGATCGAGTCCATCCTGGCCGAGGTCGAACAACTGGGTGCCCGCGAGATCGTGTTGGTCGCGCAAGATCTGGCCGCGTACGGTCGGGACCAGGGAGTCGGTGAGCGGCAGATCGTTTCGCTGGTGAACGCCGTCGCACGACGAACGGATTGGGTGCGCCTGCTGTACCTCTATCCGTCCGATCTCACCGAGGAACTGATCGACACCATCCTGGGAACCGGCGTCCCGTACTTCGACCTGTCGCTCCAGCATGTCTCACCGCCTCTGATGCGCCGCATGCGCCGGTGGGGCGATGGTGAGCGCTTCCTGGAGCGGATCGAGCTGATTCGCTCGAAGGCGACCGATGCCGCGTTCCGATCCAACTTCATCGTCGGCTATCCCGGGGAGACCGAAGCGGACCATGATCGCCTGCTCGAGTTCGTGACCGTCGCTCGCCTGGACTGGTGTGGATTCTTCGCCTACTCGCCAGAGGAAGGTACCTACGCCGCCGGTCTCGACGGAGTCGTGCCACCGACGCTCGTGCACGATCGGTTGGCCGAGCTACGAGAACTCCAGGACGGCATCACCTCGGAGTCGCGCGATGCCCGAATCGGCTCGACGCTCCGAGTCCTGGTCGACGCCCCGGGAGTGGCCCGGTCGGTCGGCGAAGCGCCCGAGATCGACGGGATCGTACGAGTCGACACCGCCTTGGCCGTTGGTGACTTCGCCGTGGTCGAGATCGAGAACGCCGAAGGCCCTGATCTTGTTGCCGTCGGAGCGGACGGCGGATCGTGAACCGTGGAACGGTGACCGGCGGGTCATCGTCGATCGATCTGATCGGCCGATCCCGCTGGGCGCTGGCCGCCAATGGACTCACGATCACTCGGTTTCTGTTGTCACCGGTGTTGGCTCTCATGATCCTGCATCAGAATCCGTGGTGGCTCTCGTTCTGGCTGGGCTGGGCACTGGGTGCCACCGATCTCTTCGACGGACAACTGGCCCGGAGGGCCGCTCCTACTCGTTTCGGGGCCTTCTTCGATCCGCTGGCCGACAAACTGGTCGTTCTTCTGGCCGGGTTCGCACTGGTCCACATCGATCGCTTTGCGCTTCTGCCCATGGTCCTGATCGCCATCCGCGAGGTCGGCATCATGGCCTACCGCTCCTACTGGAGCCGCCAGGGTCTGTCGATCCCGGCAAGAACGTCGGCCAAGTACAAGACGTTCGTGCAGGGCATTGCCATCGCGGCTGCCATGTGCCCGGCCTTCGACTCGGCGTTGTGGATTGCCGATGTCCTGCTCTGGCTGGCCGTCGTGTTCACCATTGTCACCGGCCTCCAATACCTGATCGATGGTCGCGATTCGCTGAGAACCACAGGAGCACGATGAGAGTAGAAGTCGTCGCCGTCGGCACCGAGTTGCTGTTGGGACAGATCGTTGACACCAATTCGTCGTGGATCGGCGAACAACTGGCCATGGCCGGACTGGATTCTCATTTCCAGACGAAGGTCGGGGACAATCCCGATCGAATCAGGGCAGTGATCGGGCTGGCCCTCGAGCGGAGCGATGCCGTGATCTGCTGCGGTGGCCTCGGCCCGACCCAGGACGATCTGACCCGAGAGGTGATCGCCGATCTGCTCGGTGTGGAACTGATCCGCGACGACGAGATCGCGGACCGGATCGCCGCCATGTTTGCCAGTCGAGGCCGGGAGATGCCCCAGAACAACCTGCGTCAGGCCATGGTGCCGGTCGGGTGCTCGGCGATCCCTCAACAGCCTGGAACAGCCCCCGGCCTGTGTTGTCCCGTCACCGTCGACGGTGTGGACAAGGTGATCTATGCCGTTCCGGGTGTTCCGTACGAGATGAAGGAGATGGTCTCCGGCTTCATCCTGGGTGATCTCATCGGACGATCCGGTGAGCAGGCCGTCATTCGAAGTCGAGTTCTGCGAACCTGGGGTACGTCGGAGTCCGCCCTGGCCGAGATCTTGGCCGATCGGATCACCGAACTCGACGAGATCGGCAATCCGACACTGGCGTTCCTGGCCAGCGGTGTCGAGGGACTGAAGGTTCGGATCACGGCCAAGGCCGGTGACGCCGAGGCTGCGAACGAGATCATCCGCGCCGAAGAAGCAGCGCTGGAACCGCTCATCGGTCACCTGGTCTTCGCCCACGACGATGACAACATGGAATCGGTCGTGGTGCGGTTGTTGACCGAGCGAGGTTTGACGGTGGCCGTTGCCGAGTCGTTGACCGGAGGTTACGTGGCGGGCCGAATCTGTGCCGTGCCGGGGGCTGGCGAGGTCTTCCGGGGTGGGGTGGTCGCCTATCAACCGGACCTGAAGCATCGTCTGCTCGGCGTCCCCGAGGGGCCAGTGCTCACCGAGCCTGCGGCCGTCGCCATGGCCGAGGGTGTGCGGGCGGCCTTGGGTGCCGACATCGGCCTGGCTGCAACCGGTGTCGCCGGGCCCGGCGAGTCCGAGGGTCTCAAGCCAGGCACCGTCTTCCTCGCCGTGTCGAGCGCAGACGGCAGTATTGCGACCACGGCGACGTTGCCCGGCGACCGAGAGCGCATCCGTCAGTTCTCGGCCATCACCCTGTTGGACCTCCTACGCCGAGTCCTCCTCGACGTCTGAGCGCGTCCGATCCGGACCCGATGCACGCGGTCCGAGAGAAACCGCAGGCAGGACCGGCCCGGCCGTCTCCCGTCATCGTGGGGCGACAGTGAGAGACAACCGGGCCGATCAGAACGACAGGTGGATGCGGCCTTCCCTCCATCTGACCGCACGCCGACCGTTCTGCTGCTGAATGATCATGACCGACAGGTGTTGAGAGAACATTGAGAAACGGTTGAGCTAGCGAGCCAACAGGTTGCGCACGACGGGAACCCGATTGGCGACCAACCAGCTGAGTTCGACGTCGACGGCGACCTCCTCGGCTTCGGCCAACAACGCCAGGGTCTGTGCCTCGTCGCCCCGAGCTGCTGCCAATTCGGTTCGGCCCAAGAGGGTCCGCAGGCCATAACGGCGGTCGCCCATGGCGCCATGATGGCGGTCGGCGTCGTCGAGATGAGCCTCGGCTTCGTCGAATCGACCCAGCACCCGGGCCAGTCGTCCGAGGTACAACGATCCACACCCGTAGGTCACCATCCCGTCGAACATGGCAATGGTCCGGCTGGCGGCGGGAAGGAGGGCGTCGTACAGGAGGGTGGCGCGCTCGGCGTCGCCCAGGTAAGCCGTGGCCTCAGCGAAGAAGCAAGGGGTCGTGAACTGGAGAACTCCTTCGCCCCCGCTCGTCAGATCGTTCCGGGTGGCCGTCTCGAGGATCTCCCGAGCCTCCTCGATCCGACCCATCTCGACCAGCACCATGGCGAGCGGAGCCCGGAACGCCGGACCCGGATAGCCCTCGAGTTTCAGGCGGAGCATCATCTCGACCTCATCGAGCCTGCCCTGTTCCCGCCGAAGCGTGGCGAGCTGCAGACCGAACTGGTCGAGCGTGGCCAGGCCGAGTGGCGCAAAGCGTTCGAAGGCGCGCTCGAGACTGGCATCGACGTCGGCCAGGCTGGCCGTGATCAGTTCGAGCGCGATCCTGGACACTTCGGCCTTCATCACCAGCACCGGCTCTCGGGTGCTGTGAGCGGCGTGGAGCGCCATCGATGCCTCGTCGCGGGCTCGGCTCAGGTCGCGGTGATCGAGCGCATTGACCACGCGGGCGCGGCGGACATCGATCTCTCGGCGAAGGAGGCCGTGGTGGCGCGCCGTGGTGAGGATCTCGTCGAGCGTTGCAGTCCTACGTTCGAGTGACCAGTGCCGGTCGAATCGGTAGTGAGCGTGATGCAAGACCGAGACGATGGCATCGGGATCGGGGTCGTGTCGCGCCAGCCGGATGGCTTCTTCGGCCAGTTCGGTGCTTCGTTCGACGTCGGCATACTCGCCGAAGTACTGGCCGAAGAGCGCGGTGGAAACGGTGAGGCGCAATCGATGATCGTCCTCCATCCTCTCCAGGCATGTGCTCAGCAGCCGGATGGCCTGCCCGGGCGGGCTCCAGTAGCCGAGCCACTGGTCCAATTGACGGCCGCTGTCGGGGCGGGCCCAGCCGACGAAGACCAGGGCTGCGATGGCCATGCGATCGATCTGACCGGCCTGGAGGGCCAGTTCGAATGCCTCCAGGGCGACGTCCTGGCCGTCCATTGCCCGCCCCTGATGCTTCCTGACCATGGAGAGCTCGGTCAAGAGGTCGATGCGGATGCCGACTTCGTCCGGAGCTCCCTCGATCGCGGCCAGGCCGGCCTCCAGAAGCCGGCCCGCCGCATCGTGGTCCCACAGTCGCAGACTCTCCACCGCAGCCCGGTAGGCGTATTCGGCACCCTTCGCCAACGACTCGGCGCCCGAGCCGGCGAGAAAGTGATGTGCAAGCTTCTCCGCGCTGGCACCCAGGGACTCGAGTGAGGTGGCGATGGCTGTGTGATAGCGGGCCCTTCGAGGTCGGGACAGCGGTTCGGTCAGTGCATCGGCGATGAGGGCATGGGCGAAGCGGAAGGCTTCCGGGTCGTCGGGGTCCTCTTCGATCAGCCGGGCCGACAGCGCAGCATCGAGTTGATCGAGGATCTCCTCCACCGAACAGTCGGTGACCGCAGCCAGCAGGTCTTCGGTGAATCCGTCGGTGCAGAGCGCACCGACCGTGAGCGTGCGGTCCGTCCCGGTGGGAAGCATGGCCACTCGGCGGGCCAGGACATCCCGGATGGTGTCCGTCGACTGGATCTGTGAGGTGGCGGCGTAGGCCCGGAGAATCTCGGTGAGGAACAGCGGGTTGCCTTTGGTCCGGGCCACCATCGACGATGCCGTCGAGGCATCGAGCGCGATGTGGCTGTCGGTGCCGAGGCGTTGGGTGTCGGCGACGGACAGGCCATCGAGCGCGACGCGGTGGGGGGCTGCGAGCCGACCGAACTCGGCCAAGCCGGCCTGCAACGCATCGGCGACCGCTTCGGTGTCGCGCCAGGTTGCGGCGATCGCAACCCGACTGTCGGTCAGTTCCGGCAGGGCGTAGTTCAGGAATCGGATGCTGACTGCGTCGCTCCAGTGCAGATCTTCGAAGGCGATGAAGATCGGCTCGCGTTCGGAGAGCCTCCGCAGCAGGCGAATCATGGCATCGAACAGGGAGAACTGATCGGCCTCGGTTTCGGTCGGGCAATCGAGTCGCCGGGCGATGCCCGGCAGGAGGTTGCCGAGGAAGGGCGCGCCGTCACCGGTGACAGAGCGCAGTTCGTCCGGGTCGAGCTCGGCGGTCAGTTCGTCGAGCAGCGATGCCCAGGGTCGTAGGGCCGAGCCCTCGGCTCCGTGATGGCATCGGGCCCACACGACGGCGAACCCGCGGATTCGGGCCAGATCGCCGAGGTGAGTGAGCAGTGTGGTCTTGCCGATTCCGGGTTCACCGGTGATGGCGGCCGCAGTCGCCGACCGGCCCGTACCTGCATCGAGGACACCTGCCAACTGGGCTGCCGCCGCCTCGCGGCCGATGGGCGCCGACCGGCCCACAGGCGGCGCCGCGGACTCCTCGACCTCCGACGCCCGTGATGCCGGAGCAATCCACTGCAGGTTGGGGTCGTCGGCCAGGATGCGCGCTTCCAGCTGGCGTAGCTCGGGGCTCGGCTCGAGTCCGTGGCTGTCGACCAGTCGGTTCCTGGCCTCCTGGAAGGTGGCGAGCGCGTCAGCCTGGCGACCGCACCGGTAGAGCGCAAGCATCAATTGGGCTCGGAACTGCTCTCTCAGGGGTTCGGCTACGACCAACGATTCGAGCGTCGGCACCGCCTCGACATGCCGACCCAGTCCGAGCAAGGCCTCGTGCTGAGTTTCCAGAGCGATGAGTCTGAGCTCGCCCAGGCGCGCCACTTCGGCGTCGAATGCCCGAAGTGGCCCCTCGTCGAGCCGGTCTGTCCGCCAGAGCCCGAGCGCCTTGGTGGACGCCTGGCGGGCACGGGGCAGATCGTCGGATTCGAGTGCTCGTCGAGCCTCATCGAGCAACCCTTCGAAGCGGACGATGTCGAGCGATTCGGGCTCGATCTCGAGGGCGTACCCCGGTGACCGGGTCACCAGGAGGCGAGCTCGGTCACCGGCTCCTCGGTCCGGTTCGAGGACCCGTCGGAGATGGGAGATGTAGGAGCGAAGGGTGACGTTCGGTTTGCTCGGCGGTCGATCGCCCCAGAGCAGCTCGATCAGGCGATCGGTGGAAACCAGGGCGCCGCGAGCCAACAGCAGGGCAGCCAGTACGGTCTGCTGCTTGGCTCCTCCCAGGTCCGACACGTTGCCGGGGTCGGGCGCGGGGGAATGATCGGGCCTCGGGCTTCGTGTCGATCCGCCCACGGGCGGCGCTTCTGACACCCTCAGGGGCCCCAGAAGGTCGAAGTACATCACATCTTCCCCACGATTGCTCTGCCGTCGGAGAGTACCGTGAGCGGTCCGATCGAGGCGAAGTCGGTTCGGACCTGTTCGACGAGTCTCGGCTACGCCCGACCGACGGCGTAGGCGCCGAGCGGCACCGCTCCGGTGTGGTCGATACCGAGCACGGTCGTGACTTCGTCGAGCAGGCCACCGGTCAGGTAGCCGTGGAGGGGAACGACGGGGGTTCGTCGACCGAAGCCGGCGGGTCGTCGACGACTTGTCTGCTGGGTCTGGGCCAGCCTCAGCCCGATGTTCTGCATGGCGTGTCCGACCTGTTGGACGAGGAAACGTCCGCCTCGTTCGCCGTATCGTCTCAGGGTGGCCGCCGGGTCGACGGCGATGACCACCAACAGGGAGGGCATTCCTTCGCAGTCCAGGCCGAACAGCCGACGGCACCGGTCGTCGTCGGGTACGGGACCGAGCCGTGCCACTCGGTGCTCGCCGGGAAGATAGCGCACGACCGAGCCATCGAGCTTGCCTTCGCTGCGGCGAACCAGTGCGTAGATGCCGAGTGGATCGAAGCCGCCGGCGGACGGAATGACCGAGCGTCCCTCGAACGCACCGGCTGCGGCCAGCGCCGAGGCGACGGCGTCGATGGGCAGCGGGTCGTCGTTGAAGACACGACGGCTGCGTCGGGTTGCAAAGAGTTGCTGGAGCTGGTCGTCGACCGGCGGGAGATCGAACTCCGGGCTCGACTGGTCGAAGATCGACAGCGAGGACATGTCGGCGACCACCCACCGGTTGGCGCGGTGGACGAAGGCTTCAGCGGTGAGGTTGTCGAGCTTCGAGGCTTCGAGGAATCGTCGGAAATGGGGAGCGTCGCTCATCTCCCGGCCAGTCTGGCCCACGATGCACGGTCGTGGTGCGCCGGGTTCAACCGAGCGCGTGGGGGTGAGGACTCGGAAAGCCGGTTTGTGGTTCCCCGTGGGGGTATCGACGCCGCCAGTCAGAGGCGGTACCGCCGAGGAACGGCCAGTTGTGATCGTGGTGCAGGGGCACCAGATCAGGTGAAAGGGCTCGCACCACCCGAAGTCCGATCTGATCGAGACCGGCCGTCGGGAGAAGCCGGTGGAACAGTCGGATTCCGTTCGTTTCGAGCTCGGTCACGAGTTCGTGCAGGGCTCGGGCCGGGGTCGTCGCGTCCGAGTCGGGTGGGGGTGGCGAGACATCGTTCGCCTGATGAATCGGGAGCTGCCACCATTCGGCGTCGTGCACGGTCCAGTACACGGCGTGGTGATCGAAGCCGGTGCACGTCGCCGGGAGGAGATCTTCGAGCTGGGGAAATCGAACCAGCTGGTGACCGACGAACAGGGTGCCTTGGGCGAACTCCAGGAAGGCCTTCTCGACCGCGTCCGCCCAGGTGGACCGACACGCCAGCCCCAGTGAGTTTCGTGGCCGGCCCCGCAACGGCAGGGATCCCGCGACGCACGCGACGGGGTGAGGACTGAAGGCGGGAGTCAGGTCATAGACGGCCACCCGGCCCGCCGTGGCCGCGACCTCGGTCTGGACCGAGGCGACATCGATCCGTCTGCCGGCAAGGCCATGGAGCCAGGTGGTGACGTAGGCATCGCGCTCGACCAGTTCCTGGATGGCCCGCAGGAGGGCCACGATCGGGGAGAAATGGGCTGCCAATCCGGAGCTGGTTGCCAGGGCTCCGTAGTCTCGGCGAAGCGCCACCAGCGAGGCCGGCACCCAGCATCGCCGATTGTCGATGGTGGCATGGACCGGGGTGTAGCCCGGTTCCCTCGGGTACGCATCGGCGTCGGGGAAGGCGGGGTCGGCCTGTTGGGAGGGTGCATGAAGCGTCCAACGGTCGAGTGTGAGGACCGGTTCGTCGATGTCATGGGCGGGTCGGATGGTCAGCTCGGCCGTTCCGGCGGCATAGCGTTCCAGGGCTTCGGCCGTTGCCGCGATCCGAGCATCGGCCGTTGTTCGGCCGACTCCTCCGCCGGCGCTCTTGAGCGACGACGAGGTGTCGAGATCGGCCACGCTGGCGTGATGTACTCCCGGAAGGTCGGCGGCGCTACGGGGAATGTCGACCGGGGCCGAGATCACCCCGTGGCGATTCGAGGTTGCTCGGGCCAACAGCTCGGCCGCCATCGTCACGTCAGCGGAACCGAGGGTCGTTGGGGGGCAGCGTGTCGTTGGGGGGCAGCGTGTCGTTGGGGGATGCTGATGGCGGCGCCGGAGGTGCGCTCGGGATGTCGGGGATTGCAGGTGGTGGCATCAGGAAGCCCGGAGTCCCGGTCGGGGGCTGGGCAGGCGGTGGACCGGTCGGTACAGAGGGAGCGGGAGCGATCGGTCCTGCTCGCCAGACCTCGTCCGTCGGTGCCGAGGGCTTCGGCCGGCGAGCGATCCCGTCGGCAGCCTTGACGGCGCCCCAGATGCCGAGGGGAATCAGGAGAAGCCAGATCAGGCCGATCGTCACCAACACGGCGATCGCCTCGGCGAGAGTGGCGGCACCGGCGATCACGGCCAGAACGGTGGAGGTGACGACCCCGCGAACGAGGTCGGGTGTCCTGGCCAGGAAGTGGGCCAACGTGTAGAAGGCCACCGCCACGACGACTCCGATGGCCACGACAGGCCAGAACCGCGGTGACGTCCAGACGTTCGCAGCCAGGATCATGGCCCCGACCCCGATGGGGAAGGACAGCACCGCAACCAGACTGGCGATACTCCGCCCACCGTGCGTATGAACCTGATTGCTGACCTCACGCCCCGAGAAGGTCAGGACAGCGGCCGTCGTGGCCAGGCAACAGCAACAGCAACAGCAACACGATGGGGTGGCCACGGTGAGCGACGAGTGCCGCCCTCTGACGTCGTAGCGCGTGGTGAGGGGTATGGCGCGGATCATGATGGCAGCCAAGGTAGTCGCACGAAATCGACCGAGGGTGCACGACACAGCCCGCCGCACGCCGGCGCCCGCAACAGGTCATCGCGGGTTGCCTGTCCGGTCTCGAGATCCCAGGTGCTCGTGGCGTTCAGCAGCGGGACACTGCCACGCGCCGCCGCCTCCAGTTGCAGTGCCACCAGCTCGGCCGTGACTGCCGGCCAACGTCCGATGGCGGGCCGGGCCGGCACGATGTCGGGCCCCCAGCGTCGTTCGGTCTGGCGGGCGAGGCAGCTCAGGCACGAACTCGCTCCGGGAACCACGAACGGCCCGAGCACCAGAGTGTGGTGGTGGGTCAGGTCGACCCCGAGGTGCGGGAGCAGTGGCGCATTGGGCCACGTTGTCTCCGACCGAAGGATCACCGCGACGTCAGCGCACTCCGTGGCCACCCGACGCACTCGCGACGTCAGGGCGTCGACGAATGCACCGATTGGCTCGGACCCCGAAGACGGGTCGGCAGACGGGTCGACGGTGCTGACGATGGCCACGCCGAGGTCGTCGGGAAGCTCCGGGTTGATCGCCCCCAATCCGGCCAGCAGGCTCGCGAGCTCGGACTCCTCGTCGGTCGTGTCCGTGATCGTCTCCCCC
>CALACD010000088.1 GCA_937890445.1 uncultured Acidimicrobiia bacterium
AAGGTCATGGTGGAACAAGGGATCGATCGCCTCGAAGTGAAGCAGGAAGCCCACGATGCCTACGTCGACCGGGTCGACGCGGCGCACGAAGCCATGATCTGGACCCACGAGGGGATGGACAACTGGTATCGCAATTCTCGGGGCCGAGTGGTCAGCAACTCGCCGTGGCGCTTGGTCGACTATTGGGCCATGACCCATGACGTCGATCTTGCCGACTATCTCGTTCCCACACCCAGTCCGTGACCGGGGCGAGGTCGAGCAGGGTTCTCGAACGGGAACTTTGCGACGCATTGGGCTAGAACTCTCCGATGCATCTCATCGCCGAAGGTCTCCGCTTTCCCGAAGGTCCCATCGCCATGCCCGATGGTTCGATCCTCCTGGTGGAAATCGAGCGGGGCACGCTCAGTCGTGTCCAGCCCGATGGGTCGGTCGAGGTGGTTGCCGAGTGTGGGGGTGGGCCGAACGGCGCCGCCATCGGGCCCGATGGAGCCGTCTACATCTGCAACAACGGAGGATTCTCGTGGCGGCACGTCAACGGCATGCTGCTGCCGGGCATGCAGGCCGAGGACTACCGCGGTGGGTCGATCCAACGAGTCGATCTTTCCACTGGCGACGTGACGACGCTGTACACCGAATGTGACGGATGGCCCCTGAAGGGGCCGAACGACATCGTCTTCGATGCCGCCGGTGGCTTCTACTTCAGCGATCTGGGCAAGGGGCGGGAGCAGGAGTTCGACCGGGGGGGCATCTACTACGCCCAGCCTGACGGCTCGTCGATCATTCCCGTGTCACGGCCGCTCATCACGCCCAACGGCATCGGGCTGTCACCGACCGAGGACCGCCTCTATTTCGCCGAGACCATGACCGGGCGGGTCCGGTACTGGGACATCGCGTCGCCAGGTGTGATCACCCAGGAAGGGGCTCAGCTGGCCTCCTCGGCCGGGTTGCCCTCGACGTTGCTGGGCGTCGTGCCCGATGATGGTCGTGTCGATTCGCTCGCGGTCGACAGCGAAGGCAACGTTTGTGTCGCCACGCTCGGCACCGGAGCGGTCACAGCCTTCTCCCCCACCGGTGAGTTGCGCGCCATCGTGCCGGTTCCCGGTGATCCGATGGTGACCAACGTGTGCTTCGGCGGGCCCGAGTTGCGAACCGCCTACATCACGGCATCGGCCTTCGGCACCCTGCAGTCGCACGAGTGGCACTGCCCGGGGCTGCCGCTGAATTTCCTGAACACCTGATCCAGGTTCGGGTCACCGGGCCAGCAGGCGGGCCCGGGTCAGGAAGGCGGTGTGGGCGACCATCCGATGATCGGGACGGACCGCCATTCCCTCGATGTGCCATCCCCGATGCATCACCTCCATGGTGCTGCCGTGGGTGAAGCCGTGAAGATCGAGGGTGGTGCGTACCTGTTGGGCCTGGGTGATGGACGGGGTGTACGCCACCAGGATGCCGCCCGGCTTCATGACCTTCGCGGCATGGGGAATCACCTGCCAGGGCTCGGGAAGGTCCAGGAGGACCCGATCGAAGTCGTCGTCGGGCGGCGCTTCGACCGACTCGTAGGCGTCGCGGAGGTGGACCTCGTAGTGGGTCAGCGCTTCCTCACCCAGAAAGCGGGCGATGTTCTTCTGGGCCCGAGCAAGGAAGTCCTCGCGGATCTCGTACCCGGTGATGTGGGCGCCGGCCCGCAGCAGGGCCATCGACAATGCGCCGGAACCGAGGCCGGTCTCGAACACCTTCAGACCCGGCCCGATGTCGGCCAACATCAGGATGGTTGCGATGTCCTTCGGGTAGATGACCTGAGCACCTCGGGGCATGGACAGCACGAACTCTTCCAGGCTGGGCCGGAAGGGACGGAACCGCTGGCCTTTGGTGCTCGACACCTCGATGCCCTCGGGCTGTCCGATCAGTTGGGCATGGCTCAAGACGCCGGCGTGGGAGTGGAACTCGCCGGCCGCCTCCAGGGTGATGAGGTAGCGGCGCTTCTTGTTGTCGACGAGGAGAACGAGGTCGCCCGCGTGGAGTGGTCCGGTTCGGCTGATCATCTGGAGGACTTTCGTACCAGTTCGACGGGGACCGGCTCGGCCCCGGCTGTTCGTTCGACCAGGCGGCAGAACGCACACAATTCGGACTCGGCCGGAGAGCCACAGCGCTGACAGCTGCCGAGGGTACTGGCGTCGTTGTTGTCGTCGACGAAGCGCTCCGCCGCGTTGCGGAGGAAGTTGAAGTAGAAGGCGTGTTTCGAGCCCGGCGATGCCGCTTCGGTGGCGTTCAGTGCCTCCTTGTAGCGCAGGTGCTTGTTTCCTGCCGCCATCGGGCACTCATCGACCAGGTAGTCGATGCCGCGAAGGACACAGTAGGCCGCCGTCTCACGTTCGCTCAGCCGAACCAGGGGCTTCACCTTTCGCGGGAATCCATGGCGGCCGGGGAGCGTCGGGCGTTGACGGCCCAGGTAGTCGGTCTGCCAACGGAGCACGTTGCCGTAGAGCACCGCGGCCTCGTCGTCGAGATTGTGGCCGGTCACCAGGACGTCGTAGCCGTGTTCGAGGGCGGCCGAGTCGAACAGATGACGTTTCGACAACCCGCAGGCCGAGCACGGGACTCGTTTGGTGACCTTGGACGCCGTCGGGATGTCGTAGTCGTAGCTCTCCCGGAGGTCGATCTCGATCAGGTGCAGACCCCGCTGCCTGGCGAAGGCCCGAGCATGCTGTCCCGAGACGTCGCTGTAGTCGCCGATGCCGAGCCCGATGTACAGGCCGTCGGCCGCGTATCCGAGGTCGTGGAGAATGTCCCAGACGGCCAAGGAATCCTTGCCGCCCGACACCGCCACCAACAGGCGTTCGTCCGGGCGCGCCATCTCGAACTCGTCGATGGTCTTGACCACCTGGTCCCGGCAGTACTTCTCGAAGTGTGGGACGCAGAAGTTGGCGTTGTGGCGTCGGATGTCGATGACGGCGGGTTCGCGACACACGCGGCATTTCATCGTGCCTGCTCCGTCACTGGCTTCCGCCGCTGATGACCGGCCGCACCTCGACAACGTCGTCATCAGCCAGCGTGGCATCTCCCGGCACCAGCGTGTCACCGCGGATGATCAACACCGATTCCCGATTCAGTTCGAGCTTGTTCAAGAGTTTGCTGACCGTGATGGGGCCGCCGAACTCGAGTTCGCGCCGTGGATTGCGGAGGATGACCTTCACCGTCGCGTCAGGACCGGCGAGCCAGTTTCCTGGCTGCCCTCGCTTCTCGTTTGGCCGACTTGGCCGAGGACCGGTCGCTCTTCCTGGCTCGCTTGGCGTCCTTCATCTGCTGCTTGTGAGTGATGTCGAGATGCTCGATGATGATCTTGTCACCGGGCTTGGTGCGAGAGAGGTCGATGATCTCGTTCTTTTGCGTCGCCTTGGCAACCTGGCGCCACAGCAGCATGGCCCCCGAGGTGAAGACCCACGATTTCGCCGGGCCACCGACGTAGCCCCGGACCGCCATGGTCATGATTCGGCGAAGCATCAGAGGCGACGAATCTCGAGAACGGTGCTCTTTCGTTTCCCGGCCCGCTGGCCGAGAAGGAAGATGATCAGCAGCAGGATCACCCCGCTTGCCGCGCCGCCGATCAAGGCCTTCTTCTTGCTGTCGTTCTTGACGGTGTCGACCTGGCCCTGCACGTCTCGCAGCTTGGCCTCGATGTCTGCGGGAGAGATCTTGGTCGTTTCGGTCATGAGAGCACCTTCTTCTTGGCCCGACTGAACAGTGAGAAGAGAACGCCGATGATCGCCACCAGTGCGAAGATCGTGATCAGGTACGGCAGGGTCGAGGCGAAGTTCCCGCCGGCGAACGCGTCGCCGGTCTCGCTCTGCAACAGTCGCAGGATGCCGACCCCGATGAACATCGAGCCGAGAAAGACCAACACTGCGCCCATGATTCCCCAGGCCAGAAACTTCCCCAGGGACTTGAGCGGTTCGATGGTTTCCTGTTTGGCGTAGGCGACCAGCATCGTCTGGATTTCCTTCGCCCCGTCCATCGGATTCGAGTTGGCCATGACCGGAGTCTAAACGGTGAACGGCGCAGCGCGTTGAGCGTGCGATCAGTTGATGTCAGCGTTCACCCAATCGAAACTCGATCAGTTCCAGCGCCTCGTCCAGCGCCGGACCCAGGAGTGCGAGACGCTCGTCGGGACCGGGAGCGGCCAACATCTGTTGCTTGTCGAAGGCGCCGATGGGTGCCAGCGCAGCGATCTGCATCGAGCCCAGTTCGAGGTCGTCGCTGATCTCGGGAATGGGGCCCAGCGGTTGGCCGAGATCGCCGATCCGGGCGAGGCAGTTGGTCAGTTTGGTCACGGTGGCATGCAGCGTGTCGGCATCGGCAACGACGGCGGGGGTATCGGGATACTCCTCGATGTCGGCCTGTGGATAGGGATCGTCGGGCAACCAGGTCTGCACTCGGTAGCGTCGGGTGCCGACGGCAACCAGCGCACTGCGTCCGTCGGCGAAGGTCTCGGCTTCGATGATCTG
>CALACD010000089.1 GCA_937890445.1 uncultured Acidimicrobiia bacterium
GCTCTGCTTCGAGACCCACGGCGACCCTTCGGCTCCCCCGTTGCTGCTGGTCTCGGGCTACACGGCCCAGCTGATCAGCTGGCCCGACGGGCTCGTCGACACCCTGGTCGGCCGCGGCTTCCACGTGATCCGGTTCGACAACCGAGACAGCGGCCTGTCGTCGAAGTCATCAGGTCCCCTCCCCGACGCAATGGATCTGATGGCTCGAGCCATTGCGGGTGAGGACGTCTCGGACGAAGCCCCGTACTCGTTGGCCGACATGGCCGCCGACGCCGTCGGACTGATGGACCATCTCGAGGTGGACAGGGCCCACGTGGTCGGGTCGTCCATGGGTGGCATGATCGTCCAGCATCTGGCCTTCGACCACGGCGATCGGCTCCTGTCGGCGACGTCGATCATGTCGACCACCGGTGATCCCTCGGTTGGGGAGGCGCACCCGGAGGTCTTGACCGCACTGCTCGCTCCGGCGCCCACCGACCGGGACGCCGCCATCGTGGGCGGGATCAAGGTCAACCGTCTGATCAGCGGCCCCCTGTGGGACCACCAGACGGCCCTCGAGCGAGCCATCAGCCACATCGATCGATCGTTCCATCCGGCCGGCGCTGCGTTCCAGCTGGCCGCGATGGCGGCCAGCGGGAACCGCACCGAGCGTCTCGGGTCGGTCGACTGTCCCTTTCTGGTCATCCACGGATTGATGGACCGGTTGATCGCGGTGACGGGCGGTCATGCCACGGCCGCTGCGGTTCCCGGAGCTGATCTACTGGTGTTGGCCGACATGGGTCACGACCTGCCCGAGGCACGCTGGCCGCAGATCGCTTCTGCCATCGGGGGCATCGCAGCCCGCATCTAGGCGGGCGGCTCGGTCGATTCCCGTCGCCGCCGACCCAGGCCGACCAGCAGTGCGGCGCCCCCGACCGATCCTCCGATCAGCAACCAGAACCCGACCATCGAGCCCTCGGAGCGGCGGTCGCCGTCGTCGGTCGCGGCACCCCCGGACTCGTCGACCCGGGTCGGCGGCGGGGCCGGCTCGAGCCGGGTCACCGAAACTCGGCGCCACTCGTCACCCACGGTCACCACCGTGGCCGAACCCGATGGCGCCGGAGCCGAACAGCTGACGGCCACAGGATCCACGGTGACATCGAAGAGGCAGGCCGTACCTTCCACCAGCAGGGCGTCGAGGGGCGGATCCAGGTAGGGGGCCAGCACCCCATCACAGGTGAGCCGGTTCGACTGACTGATGCACGACACGACCATGTCGTCGGGATCGACCAGCGGACCCCGACCCGAGAATCGATCGAGGACGGCCTCGACCCGGGCCCGGTTGACGTGCCCGAAGACCGGGATCTCGGAGTTCATCAGCGAATCCTGGGACGGCCGGTAGGCCGTTGCCTCATCCCAGTTTCCGTAGCATCCGCCGGCCACGACGTCGACCCGCACCAGCTCCACCAACGGGAGGTCGGCACTCTCGGCCTCGAGACCAGCGGCTTCGCGATCCTGAAGCACCTGGTAGACGAAGGGGTCCACCCGTCCCCGGTGTTCACCCCACCACAGCTCGGCCGTGCCGGCGTCGGGCGCGCAGTTCGGATAGGCGGTCTCGACGGCCCGACCGTCGAAGCCGTAGTACTCGTCTCGCAGTTCGAACAGTGCGTGCCCCCACTCGTGGGCCAAGGTCGTCGCCGAGTCGATGGCCGAGGAAGGGTCGATGCTGACCCGGGCGCCGCCGAACACCATCGAGTCGACTGCGGGCACCGGTGTCCGGCCGTAGAACGAGGTGGCCCGAGCGTCGCTGTTGGATCCGCCGCCGTACAGGGCGGTCACCTGGACATTGGGCAGATCGAACCCGGCCAGTAGCTGACCGGCCGCATCGGCCGCTCCGACCAGCGAGAGCTCGGAACCCAGGTCGTCGGCCAGATACCAGAAGTTGAACTTGTCGATGTTGGAGGCAAGAGGCTCGATGGCCATGGGCCCGTAGCGAAGGTCGAACCCGGTGTCGACCGGGCCATCGACCGTGAGCATCGTGCGGGCGATCTCGGCCACGTCGGACCCGCCCAGATCGCTGCCGACGAACAGGACGTTGATGCGCTGGGCCGAGGGTCGATTGTGGCCGGCCAACAGCTCCAGAGGTTGACCCGCGATCACCTGGAACGGCCAGCCACCTGTCTGCTCGACGCAGGTTTCGGGGTAGAAGCCAACGCATGGCCAGGCTCGATACCGTCCGATCGGTAGGTCGAGTTCGAGGCCACTCGTCCGCACCCTGCCGGCCTCTGCCGTCGGCAGCCGGATCGTTTCGAGCACCTCGGAGCCGTTTCGTTCCCGAAGGTTGAGATAGACGGCGGGGGCCACCGAGGACAGAAAGACCTCGGTCCGCAGGGGGTTTCCTGCGAACACGACCGGCTCGTCGAAGCCGATCGAGATGTAGAGCGACGACGCACTGTTGTCGACCAATGCGAAGGTCGAGGTCGAAACCGGCGTGCCGTTGTAGAACAGCTGCACCTCGACCGGGCCGGTCGAGCGATAGGTGTCCTGTCCGACATCGGGGCACACCACGGTCTCGGAGATGACATGACAGGAACCGAAGCAGTCACCGGCCTGCACCGAGAACGAGGCGAACTCGTCCCAATCGCCGTCCGCTCCGAAGACCGTCGCCTCCGGCAGGGTGCGCGGATCGAGGTCGAAGAAGCAGTCTACGCCCAGTCCCACCTCGAGCGGGATTCCCGATCCACACCGACCGGTTTCCTCGACCGAGACCTCGAGGGCCTCCTGGTCCTGGGCGCCCACCCGTGGGGGTCCCAGGACAGCACCCAGCAGGACCAGGAGCAGGCCGACGAGCGGTCGGGAGAGACGCGTAGCTCGGAGGCGAAATGGCGGGGGCACGACCCGGAAGTCTCCCGTCCTACCAGCGCTTCGGTTTGTCCCGCCATCGAAACGAAACACCATCGACGCCCTATCGGCACACGGTTCGCGGTGTCGAGCCGTTGGCGTGACGTCCGTCGCCGGAGTCGAGCTGTTCAACCTCGCAGCAGGTCGAGCACCTCGGCGTGCAACTCGGGTGTGGCTGCGGCAATTGCCCATCCTCCCGACGTTGCCGCGCCTCCCTCCCGATCCGTGATCACCCCGCCGGCTCCTTCGATGATGGGGATCAGCGGAATGATGTCATAGGGCTGGAGTTGATTCTCGATCACGACATCGGCGAAACCCGAGGCGACGTAGCCGTAGTTGATGCAGTCGCCGCTGTAGCGAGTGAGACGGGCCCGGGCATCGACTCGTCCGAATGCGGCCTGCTCATCGGACGTGGCGAACATGTCGGGGTGGGTACACAGGAGTACGGCATCCTCGACCGATGTCGTCGATCGGGTCGCCAGCCGACGCCGCTGATCCGGTTCGATCAGCCAGGCGCCGGCCGGGGATGCCACGTAGGTGTGACCGAGGGTCGGCTGGTGCAACCATCCGGCCAGCACCTGATCGCCGCGCTGCAAACCGAGAAGGGTTCCCCACAGCGGCTGGCCGGCGATGAAGGCCCGAGTACCGTCGATCGGGTCGATGACCCATCGGTAGTCGCCCGAACCGCTGAGGCCACGCTCTTCGCCCAGGATCTGGTGCTGGTCACCGAAGCGATCCTGAAGTGCGGCTCGCAACGCATCCTCGACGGCCCGATCGGCCTTGGTGACCGGATCGAACCG
>CALACD010000090.1 GCA_937890445.1 uncultured Acidimicrobiia bacterium
CAGATCGATCAGTTCGAGAACAGGCGCCCGACCAGTGAGAACGGAACCTGCCAACACCACCGAGGTGACGCCGCACCAGAATGCGGCACGAGTCTTGAAGCTCTCGAGATCCCACAGGAACGCTGCCAAGGCCAGAGCGAAGAAGACGATCTTGAACAGTTGCGCAGTGTCCGCGACGACGATGACCACGAGCAGTACGAGAACCGCCGCATCAACCACCCACGACAGCCCAGACGACATCCCGAGAGGCGGATTGCGCCACGACCGCGCAGAAGGAATCCTGGGGGATGCCATCGGCGAGATGATAGACGCCCATCGACGTCCACCTCGTCGCTGATCAACCCAGCTCGTTGATCCTGGCCGCCAAGTGCAAGTCGATCTCGGTGATGCCACCGGCATCGTGATTGGTCAGCTCGATGTCGACGCGGCCATAGACATTCGACCATTCGGGATGATGATCGATCTTCTCGGCCAGGAGCGCGACACCGGACATGAAACCGAAGGCTCTGACGAAGTTCGAAAAGCGGAACTCGGCTCGAATTCGATCACCCGAACCACCCAGTTCCCAACCTTCGAGCGACTCGAGGCCAGCAGCGATCTCTTCGTTGTTCAGCAAGCGTCGACGATCCACCATGCGAGCAGTGTTGCACCTCGGCGGGCAGACGAGTCCGAATCGTGCCGGTTCTCGCCCCCTTCTCGTGATGAACGGCAACCTCGTGACGAACGCCGACGGTGTGGCTCACGACACATCTCACCTTTTCCCGGCCGAAGAGGGTTACGGTGAAGCGGTTACGACAGGGACTCCCTGTTGTCGGGTTCGTCGGTCGGTTCAACGGTCAGTTCGAACCACCTCTGCTCGTCATGAGCTCACAACCCACGAAAGACTCCCATGTCCATCTCCTTTGACCAACTCGGCGTTCCCGAGAACATCTGCCGCGCCCTCGAACGACGCGGCATCGTCGATGCCTTCGAGATCCAGGCCGCCACCATTGCCGATGCCCTCGCCGGTCGTGACGTCTGCGGTCGAGCCCCGACCGGCTCCGGAAAGACACTGGCCTTCGGAATCCCGCTGGTCGCCACGGTCGAGCGGGCTGGCAAGCGTCACCCGAAAGCGCTGATCCTGTCTCCCACACGAGAACTGGCCGATCAGATCACCACCGAGCTCCGCTCGTTCTCGGGCGATGTTCGTGTCGCTGCGGTCTACGGCGGAGTCGGATACGGCCCGCAGCTGACTGCACTCAACAACGGCGTCGACATCCTCGTCGCCTGTCCCGGCCGCCTCGAAGACCTCATCGACCGAGGTTCGGTATCACTCGGCGACGTCGAACAGGTCGTGCTCGACGAAGCAGATCGCATGGCCGACATGGGGTTCATGCCCGCGGTGAAGCGCATCCTCGATCGAACCAGCGACAAACGTCAGACCGTATTGTTCTCGGCCACGCTCGATGGCGACATCGCCAAGCTCAGCCGTGACTACCAGACCAACCCTGTTCGCCACGAGGTCGGCGAGACCACCCCGGACATCACCTCGGCCAGCCACATCTTCTGGCGAGTCGAAGGCCCCGACCGGATAGCACTCACCGCCAAGGCAGTCGAGGCCGTGTGGCCGGCCATCATCTTCTGTCGCACCCGCCACGGTGCAGATCGCCTGGCGAAGCAACTCGGGCGTCACGGCATCACGGCCGGCGCCATCCATGGCGGCCGCAGTCAGGGTCAGCGCACTCGAGCTCTCGCAGCATTCGCCAAGAACGAGGTCGAGGTGTTGGTCGCCACTGACGTGGCTGCTCGCGGCATCCACGTCGACGGTGTCGCCCTGGTGGTCCACTACGACCCGCCGGCGGATCACAAGGACTACGTGCACCGTTCGGGCCGGACGGCACGCGCCGGCGAGGGTGGCGTGGTCATCTCGATGGTCCAGCGTGACCAGGTCAAGGAACTGACGAAGTTTCAACGCCTGATCAGTTTGAACGAGCCCTTCATCGAACCCGATGTCGCCGCCATGCGCGAACTCTCGCCAGGCCCAGCCAACAAACCGAAGCCGAGCCCCAAACCGGCAGCTGCCGGCGGTAACCGCAACGACGGCCACAGCGACAACCGACCAAAGGGGTCACGCCCGCCGCGACGCAAGAAGCCGGCGCAGGCCGGCAGCCGAAAGGGCAGCGGCAACGCCAACGGGAGCGGCCGAAAGCAAGGCTCTTCGACCACAGCGAGGGGCTCGTCGGAGGCCAAGCCTGCCGCGTCGAATTCGCGAGGCAACCAGAAGCCGAAGGCCGACAATCGCACAACCCATCGAGCACATCTGCGATCACCGGCCTGAGCGTCCGAACGGCAGCATTCCTGGTCGAGGACACTCGCTCGTGTCAACGCCCGCCGGTGCCATCATCTGAGTGGCGTCGAAGAGTTGGATACCCGTGCCAGATGGGGGCCGAGGTCATCGAAACGGAGGACATCGGTGTCGATTCGCGCGCGGCGTTCGGTATCGCCTTCGCTGCTTTGCGCTTCGACCCCGCGAGCGGTCCGCTCTGGCGAACAGTTCGACGAGACGTTGGCGGCCGAAGCCTCCGCTGCCCAGCCCTTCGTGAAAGGACTGACGCAGATCGTCAGGAGACTTCGAACAGCTGGTGCTTCTCGGTGAGCTGGATCGAACACGGAACACGTCGAGCCTCCTGGTGGGGTCAAGGCGCAACCGAGGTTCAGAGCGACGCGGTAGAGGGCGAAACGCCCTCGTGAACGACCCTATGCCCGATCTCGGGGAACGCAACCGAACTGGTCCATCGACATCCTGATCGCAGTCTCGCGGCCAACCGGCCAACAGTGGCCCCATCCCGTTCCGCTCGAGATCTCATAGGCCCGACGACGTCGGCTACGGGAACCCGAGGTTGGCGAGGCCCAGCGTCCCGGGGCCGAGCCCGGTGGCAGCTGCGGCCAGGACGAGGCCCGTTCCGTCCGTCGCCGGTGTCCCGATGATTCGATCGTCGTCCCAACCCGTGTCGGGCGGGCCGAACGGAGCGTATGCCCCTGTTCGGTGCACTTCCTCGGTGTACGACTCGTCGAAGTAGAGCTGCCCTGTCAGGACATTCTCGTCATCGACGAGGACCATGACATGAAGGTGGACGGCCCACCCGTCGTACCACCCCGGATACACGGTCTCGAACTCCACGATGCCGTCGGCGTCGGAGATCTGAAAGCCACGACAGAACGTGCTGCCCTCGCTTTCGTCCTTTCCCGATCCTCCATCGGTGAACTCCGAGTAATCGCCGGTGGCATCGGTGTGCCAGAGGTCGACGACCGCGCCGGACACCGCCTGACAGGTCCGATCGACGACGCTTAGGCCGAGTCGCAACGGGTGACCGGGAACACCATCGTGAATCACTCGCCGATTCATCCGATTGATCGTCGGAAACGGTCCCGCCGTGGACGTCGGCGTCAACACGCAATTCGAGATCTGGTCGAACATCGCCGGGGTCAACGCCTCCAGCTCTCCAGAAGTTGCGACAGAACCAGCAAGCGTCGTCGATGCCTCGGCCCCGGACCGAACCGGCGCCGTCGTGCCCGAGCCGACACTCGACGCAGGCCCGCTGTCTGGCTCGCTGGACCCCGTGCAGGCGCCGACGAACATGGCACCGACACCGAGCAGGAAGGCTCGACGATCTCGAGAGCGGTTCGGGGGATGCATGCTGCTCTTCAAGCCGTCACCAGCGCCGAACCCATGAGGTCGATCATGTTCGTGGCATAGAACTTCTCGCGGTTGGCGTCCGACGTGTCGCCCAACATCCTCTCGAAACGCTCGAACGGACGGCGGCCCCCCTCGACGTGTGGGTAGTCGGACGAGAACATGACGATGTCCTCGCAGCCTTGTGCGATGATCCAGCCAACGTCCTCGGTGGGGTACGGGGTCACCCGGATCTGTCGCTGCACGTAGTCCGAGGGGCGCAGGCCGAGCGCGGCCAGCCGCTCTTCATGACGACCGAAGGCATCGAAGGCCGACTCCATCTGTCGCATCCAACCCGGTAGCCAAATCGCTCCCTGTTCGATCACACCGATCTTCAGCTCGGGGAATCGTTCCAGCACCCCGTCGATGATCATGGTGGCGAGGGTCTGCATCGGTGGACCAGGAATTGCCATGTAGTCGACGGAGCGGAAATTCTCTGCTCCGCCGTGGAAGTCGGGCGGAATCGGCTTGCCGTTCTTGAAATAGTCGGGGTTGATCAGCTTTCCTCCTCCACCAACGTGGAATACAACCGGGATCCCGGCTTCTTGGGCTGTCGCCCAGACCGCATCGAGGCTCGTGTGGCTGGGCGAATGGCCGGCCGGACAGTTGGATGGAACCAACAGTGCGGCGGCGCCGGCAGCCACCGCCTCGGAGGCCATGGCCTCGGCCGCATCGAAATCGGCCAGCGGCACGTAGCACGTAGGCAGCAATCGCGGATCGTTGGACGCGAAGTCGAGCATGGCCCGGTTGTGGGCGCGGGACACGCCATAGGCGAGTTCGACGTCGTCGCCGTGCTCGAGTTCGTTGATGTAACCGCTGTCGAACGTATTGAAGATCAGTTGACTCCGAAAGCCCAGTTCGTCCAGCACCGCTGGACGGTCGGCGCCGATGAACGAGCCGGGGGCATCCCAGTTCTTTCGGGTCAACAGTTGCTCGCCGTCATCGGCTCGATAGGCGGGGTCGGCCTGCTGGGCTCTCATCCGTTCGAAGAACCGAGCCTCCTCCTGACCATCGGTTCCGCCGACGCCACCGACGAAGCGGCGAGGCTTCATACGCTCGGCCAGGCCGGGGTCGAGGTATGGATCGAGCCAGTCGGGCGTCTCCATGATGTGAGCGTCGGCGTCGTGAACGATGCGGTCTTCGATGTAGGGCACCCCCGAATGTTGGGCGCGTTAGGCAGCGGGCAACAAGTCGGGATCCTCGGCAACAGGCGGAAGGTGGCGCACCAGGAAGAACCAACTGAGCCCAATCGCCGTCGTGACCACCCCGCTCACCCCGCCGACGACCAGCATCGTGGGGCGAACCCCAATGGCATCGGCCAGTAGTCCCCACATCGGAGCCAGCAATGCCTGCGATCCGAATCCCATCATGGCAAGGGACATCACTCGGCCGTGATAGGCCCGCTTGGAACTCGACATCAGCAACGCGTTGTCGAGCAGCATGAAACCCGACCGTCCGATCCCCAGCGGGATGCCGGCCACGATCAACGTCAGGTAGGTCGGGGCCATCGAGACCAAACCGAATCCGATGGCCATCACGAACCCCATGGCCAACAGCGCCGGCCAGGCCAGCGGCCCGTGCACGACACCCGCGAGCGGCAGGCTGGCCAGCAGGCCGGCAAGGGCGAAGGCCAGGAACACCGGACCGACGTCAGAAGGGGATCGGTCGAGTTCCTCGCCCAACAGGCCGGGAAGCAGAGTCTGGAACGCAAATCCGCAGACGACCAGACCAATGAATCCCAGCCACAGGATGCGTAGTCGCAGATCGCGCCAGACGTAGCCGACGCCATCAGCCAACTCACGCCGTACGGTGCGAGCCTCCCGGGTCGCCGGCGGGGTGTTCGGCAGGCTGATCGTGAGTGGCAACACGATGAAGAACAATGAGGCCATGAACAGATACGCGCCCCCGATCGACAGCACGGTGCCGATCAAGACGGCGATGCACAACGGTGCCGCCACTTGGGAGATGTTCTGCGCAACCGACTGCAGGGCAATGGCGTTGGGTAGCGACTCACGCGGCACCAGTTCGGACACCCAGGCCTGACGGGCCGGTCCCATGAACGCGAAACCGAGGCCCATGATCAGAGTGGCCCCGGTGAGCAACGGGATAGTGATGAGATCGGTGAGGATGAGGGTGCCGGTGACGAGGATGACCAGTGCCGGCACGATCTGTCCCATGAGCACCAGCGGCTTCTTCGGCATTCGATCAGCGATCACGCCACCGACGGGCGATACGAGAAACATGGCGATCCCCGAGCCCAACTGGGCCACCCCGGCCGCCGCGTTCTTGCCGGTGATCGCGAATGCCACGCTCGGCACCAGCATGAAGGACATCATGAAGGCCGTCGTTGCCAGAAGTGACCCTGACCAGAGACGCCGGTAGTTCGGGTACCGCAATGCCGCAAAGGTGCCCTCGACCAAGCGGCAAGGATACCCCGCTGTACCGGAGCAGACGATCGTTGCATTTACTACCGTACAGAATCGAGCGTCGGCCAGTTGGTCGACACAC
>CALACD010000091.1 GCA_937890445.1 uncultured Acidimicrobiia bacterium
CCGGGTCCTTCTCCTGAGTGATCTCCGTCGAGTTGTCCTCACCGACCCCGAGTTACCCCACCAGTTGCTGCCGGCCGGCTGGGCCGGCGGCACGGCTCTGCGGGTCGCTGCGGCATCGTTCCGCCGCCTCGTGGACGCCAGCGAAGCCTTCCTCGCCCAGCACTGTTCGACGTCGCGCGGCCTGATGCCGGGGCCGTCCCATGAGCAGGACGATCGTTTCGCCGGCTTCCCCGACTCGTCCTGATACGTTTCCTTGCTCCATGACGTCCGTACGTGTATCATCGCCTCCATGGGATTGGACGACGAGCAGGCGGCCGTGGCCACCGACGCCATCAAACAGCTCGCGCTCGATTCCGGCGCAACGGTGGTGGGCATCGCGGCTGCGGGCGCGTTCAACGAGTACGTGCCCGAAGGCCACCGGCCTACCGATTTCCTTCCGGGCGCGCAGAGCGTCGTGGTCGCCGGCTCGCTGGGTCCGTCCAACGCCGCATGGCAGAGCCCCAACCGGCGGCTGATGGAGATCACTGGCTACGACTTCCGTGAGAACGTGGCCTCGCTCGTCGTCGCCGAGCACATCGAAACGGCACACGGGTATCAGGCCATCCAAGCGCCGGCACTGCCCACATCCGGACAACACCCGCCGATGAGCATGATGCTGGCTGCGGTCCTGTCCGGTCTCGGTACCCGATCGATCGCCGCCAACATCATCCTGAACCCGACGTACGGCCTGCTGTACTACGCCGCGGCGATCACCACGATGCCGCTGGTCCCCGACCACCAGCTCGAGGACAACGTCTGCCCTGCCCGGTCGTGCGTGAAGATGTACGAGATGGAGGGCAAGACGCCGTGCATGGCGGTCTGCCCTGCCGACGAGGGCGGCTGTATCGACGCCACCATCGAGGGCGGCGAGATCAGCAGCAGCTATTTCAATCGCGAGCGCTGCTCCACGCGGGCCATGAACTTCGGCATCCGCGGCCACATCAAACAAGTTGAGTTGCTGACCGCTGCCGATGACATCGAGGAGGCCAAGGCCGTCCTCCACTCCGACGACTTCCGCCGCAACCTCGCAGCGATCGGTCGCTACAAGGAGAGCGTCGCCCAGTGCTTCGAATGCATGCGGGTGTGCCCGGTCGGCCGTTACCGGAGGAACCTGAAATGACCGACGTCGAGCCCGATTGGCAGATGGTCAAGAGCGAAGTTCTCTCCGGGGCGCTGAAGCGGGGCGCCGCAGTGGCCCGTGTCGGCGACCCTGACGCCCTAGCGGCGATCGCTGCGCCGGGGCAGGCGCCGGTGGACCTGCTGCCCCAGGTCCGATCGATCATCGTTCTCGGCGGCAGCGCACCCAGGGCCGGTGAATGGCACAGCCCGCGTCCCGAGGTCATGGAGACCGTCGGCACCGCCGATCGCATGGCCGCACTCGGGAGCGCAGTCGCTCGGCGCATCGAGGACGAGCTCGGGTACTACGCCCTGAACGTCCCGACGGCCACCGATCAAGACGACAAGCCCTTCCTCGACTTCACCGCGGCGGCCGTCATCTCGGGGGCCGGCAGTCCGAGCCTGGCGGGACCCGTGCTCCATCCCGAACACGGGTTCCTCTACTTCACCGTCATCTTGACGTCACTCCCGCTCCCCGCCGACGAGCCGCTCGACGCCCCGGCATGCCCTGCGCCGTCGTGCGTCGAGATGTACGACGAACGAGGGCTCACGCCGTGCACCGACGTGTGCAACATCGATGACGGAGGGTGCCTTGGAGGTCAGATCCAGGAGGGTTTGGTGATCGGGCGCCGTTACGACTCGAACCGGTGCCGCAGTCGCGTCTACCACTACTGGATTCCCGGTTATCAGGCGGTGCTCGATCGCGTGCTGTCCGAACCCGACGCCGAGCGGCGAAAGATGATGCTGTACGGCAGCTACTTCACCCGCACGATGTGGTCGATCACCTACTCGAACGTCAGCCAGGGACAGTGCTTCGAGTGCATGCGGGTGTGCCCGGTCGGCGCCGAACAGCGAGCGCTGCGATGACCGGCAGCGGCCAGCCCTCACCGAGCCAGCCGGCCCGCGGAGAGCTGACCGGATTCCACGTGGTCGACCCGGAGCTGTACCGGCAGCACAGGGCCCAGATCGTCCGCATGTCGAACTCACATCAGGTCGACATCAACGAGTTCCTGCCGGATGGGGTCCGCAAGCGGGCCATGACCGACGCCGAGATCGCCGAACGACTCGGCCTCGATGTCCGTGACGTCACCGAGATCCGCGTCGTGGCCGAACACGACGAGTACCCGATCGAGGAGTACGAGGCGTCGGCCCGGTTCAAGGACGCGGCGTCAGCGTCCTACCGGGAGGGCGGCGTGAAGAACCTCTACGGAGGACGACCCGCACCGACCAAGCGATGACGATCGACCGCTGGCTCGAACACTGGGCGGACCACCGGCCATACGCGACCGCCATCGAGTTCGCCGACGACTCGGTGACGTACCGTTCGCTCTACGACCGTGTGTGCGTCGTCGCTGCCGGGTTGCGGGCGCGCGGTGTCGGGTCGGGTGACCGGGTCGCCTACCTCGGCGGCGACGGGCCCACGCCGGTCGAGCTCCTCTTCGCATGCGCCCGCATCGGGGCGATCCATCTCCCTCTCAACACACGGCTGGCAGCCCCCGAATTGTCGTGGATCGTCGGACACGCCGAACCGTCACTCGTGCTCGCCGATGTCGATCACGTCGGCGCCGCCGCTGACATGCTGGCGGACCACTCGGCGATCGCACGCGCAGTGGTCGGCGAGAGCGACGACATGGACCCGTTCGAGGTCGGCCACGCGACCGAACGCTCCGGAGCCGATCACGATCCGGTCCTCATGTGCTACACCAGCGGGACGACCGGACGGCCGAAGGGAGCTGTGCTCGACCAGATCGCGCTGATGGCCAACGCTGCCAACGTGGCGGCGATGATGGACGTCCGATCGACCGACCGCGTCCTCAACACCATGCCGCTCTTCCATGTCGGCGGTCTCAACGTCCACACCACGCCGACGCTCGCTGCGGGCGGCACCATCGTGCTCCACCGTCGCTTCGATCCGGCCGCCGTCCTCGCGGAGCTCACCGGTGGGCGCATCGACCTGGTGACCCTCCTGGCACCGATGCTCGCTGCCGTAACCGAGCTCGAGGAGTTCGGGCACGCCGATCTGTCGGGGGTGCGAGCCGTCAACACCGGCGCCTCCCCGGTGCCCATCGGCCTAATCGAAGCGATCCACGCGAAGGGCGTCCCGGTCACACAGATCTACGGTCTCACGGAAACGTCGACGTTGTGTGTGTGCCTGCGAGCCGAGCAAGCGCGCGAACGTGTGGGCTCGTGCGGCAAGGCAGCGCTCACGTGCGAAGTCCGGCTGGTCGACGAGTCGGGCGTCGACGTGGCGCCCGGCGAGGACGGCGAGATCGTGGTGCGCGGACCGAACGTGATGCGCGAGTACTGGCGCGACCCGGAGGGAACTGCGGCAGCCTTCGTGGACGGGTGGTTCCGAACCGGTGACGTCGCCGTCGCCGACCCGCACGGCTTCATGTACATCCGAGGACGCCGGAAGGACCTCATCATCTCCGGTGGGGAGAACATCTACCCCGCCGAACTTGAGGACCTGCTCGTCGGCCTGCCAGGCGTTGCGGAGGCGGTGGTCGTTGCGCAGCCCGACCGTCGTTGGGGGGAGGTCCCGGTCGTTGTCGCCGTGCGCGCCGCGGGATCGGACGTGACCGACGCGGCCGTGCTCGCCGTGTTCGATGGGCGCGTCGCCCGCTACAAGGCCCCCAAAGGAGTCATCTGGGTCGACGCGCTCCCCCGCACAGCGATGGGCAAGGTCCGCAAGCATGTCCTCCGCGACGTCCTCGACGAGCGCTAGCACGATCGACGGTCCACGTCTGATCTGCTCGTGCTGGACGTGCGCCGTGATCTCGACCGATGAGTCCGGTGGGCGGACCGCCAGGGCGTTGCGCACGCTGGGCCCTGGTCGAGTCGGCATGGGTCGTCGCTCGCAGCCCTGGGCCGCTTCACGCGTTCGCGGAGCGCATCCGAGCCAAGCGGGGAGCCAACGTGGCCGCCGTCGCTATTGCTCGGAAGCTCGTGGTGTTGCTCTGGCACATGCTGACAAAGAACGAGGAGTACGCCTACGGCCGCCCTTCGCTGACCGCTGAGAAGCTCCGCCGGCTTGAACTCACCGCTGGAGCTCCCAGCGTGCGAGGCAAGCGCAGCGGTGGGCGAGTCTATGGATCAGCGAGGAGCTGTCGGAGTTGGCGTTTGTTCCAGATCAGGGTCCGGTCCAGCAGCTCGTGGCGGATGGTGCGTACCCATCGTTCAGCGAAGGCGTTCGCCTGTGGGGCGCCGGGCGGTGTCTTGATCACGTCGGCGCCTATCGCGGCGAAGACGTGGTCGAAGGTACGGGTGTATTGGCCGGCGCCGTCGCGGATCACGAACCTGATCGCCTTGTCGTAGGTCATGGTGGGGTTGCGGGCGGCTTGGGCGGTAGCCAGACAACCGCGCCAGGTCCTGATCGTGCTCGTGGGAGAGCACGCCCAACATCCGCCACGACGGAATGAGCCCCACGAACAAGCCGTCGTCATCGACGACCGCCAGCGCTCCCTGGCCGTGCGCCACCGACTTCCATGCGGCAGCCTCCTGGTCGGCGCGGGAGCCAACGGTCGGCGGGTCGGGATCCATCAGCTCCGATACCAGCGCATCACCCGCCGCGCAGAACAGGTCCTCGATGCGCACCAGACCGATCAAACGCCCCTCCTGCAACACTGCCACGTCCGCTGCGCTCTCGAACCGCGGTGAGGACGACAGGTAGGTGCGTACATCGCCCGCGCTCGCGTCAGGGCTCGCAATCGGGACGGAGGTGATCGATCGAGCCGCCGCCGAGGTCGCAGCGGCCGGCGAAGATGGGGGGGACGATCATTCACCCAGCCCCGTCGCGTCACCGGGCGACTGCAACGAGCGGTGCGTGGACTCTGCTCCAGGCAATCGCGCTCGACGGCCACACCCGCTTCGTCGTCCTCACCCGCTCGCTCATGACCGTCGCCCTCATCGCGAGCATCGCGGGCGTCCCCGCCGCCGTCGTCCCTGCTCGCCACGCAGCACACATCGACATCCTCGCGGCGTTCGCCACAGCCTGACGCTGACACTCGCTTCCCGAGACGCACACGTCGAAGTGGTCGCACAGGGGCGCCGCACCGAAACCGACCAGGCTCGATGGTCACACTCGGCGACGCCTGTCAGACGGCATCCACGGGCGACAATCGGGCCAGAACCCGAAGGTCGTAGACCGGCAACGGTCTGACCAGCCGATTCGCCGCCATCGACCGCGACGAGGACGCCCGACCACCAACGCAGCACGCTCGCTTGGTAGATCCCTGGTAGATGGACCGGGACGCGGTCGAGGCCCACACCGAAGTGCAGGCCTCTGACCAGGGAAAATGGTGGCGGGGGCAGGATTTGAACCTGCGACCTTCGGGTTATGAGCCGACAGCGTCCGGTGCGGTCTGATCGGCGCTCGGGTGCATTAGTGCAGGTGGGACGCCACTTCAGGGGGTGATCACGCTCGTGTCGTGTGCATCGGTATGTGCCCGTCGGTCATTGTCGTGTTCGCGTCGTGTTCGCGCTCGCTCGGGGTCCGCACACGGGTTCTGTTCGGTCAGTGTTCGTCCCAGTGGCCGTCGTGGAGGGCGTGGC
>CALACD010000092.1 GCA_937890445.1 uncultured Acidimicrobiia bacterium
CCTTCGCCACGATCTGCTGCGTCTCGCCCATGCCTGTGGTGAGCCGCATCCTGCCCTGGTCTCGGGCAAGGCCATCGAACTGGTTGTCGCCGGAGATCGCCATGAGTCCCTGTGGAGCCACTATGGCTACGACGCAGACTGGGACGATGCGTCCGACGTTCGTCCTGCGCTCACCGCACTCATGCCCTGAGGTTGCTCAGAGCGTGAACGCGACGCGGGTGATGGCGACCAGAGCAGCAAAGGCGCAAACAACCAGGACCGTCAACCGTACTCGTTCGTCGAACCACGGCATGAAGCGAGGAGCCACGAGCGTGCCGGCAACCGTGAACGGAGCCAGCGCGACGCCGGTCTGGGCATCGGTCATCGAGACCTGACCGGTGAGGGCCAGGAGCAAGAGGCTGACGGGGGCACCCGTGATCATCAACGCGGTGATGGTGGACCGCAGCTGACGACCGGATTCGTGTTGATACAGCAATCCCAATGGTGGACCTCCGATGCCAATGGCCGTGCCGAAGAGAGCGGAGATCGCTCCTGCCGCCAGGAGGTTGCCGATGGTGCGCCGGACTTGCGGAGTCCAGATGCTCAGCCCGACGGCAGCCAAGACCACCAGTCCGCCGCCAATCGCAAGCCAGGATCGGGCAACCAGGTGCACCAGAAGCAAACCTCCGATCAGACCGGGCACGCGGCCCACCATCAGCCAGCTGACTTCCCGGTAATCAGCGGCTCCCCAGTTCCTGACGGCGTTGAGGGCGATCGTCGGCAACGCAGCGACGAGCACCGATTGCGGCAACAACGACGGGTCGACCGTGATCAGAACAGGGAAGGCCAACACGACCATCCCGAAGCCGATGCAGCCCTGAAGAATGGCGCCGATGAACAGGGCGAAGGCGACGGCGGCGAAGGCCAGATCGACGGCATGCACCGCGGAACGCTAGACCTTCTGCGTGGATTACCAACAGCTACACCTCGAAGTGGTCGACAATGTCGCCACCATCACCCTCGATCGGCCAGAGCGGTTGAATGCCTTCACCGAACGCATGCGGGCCGAGTTGATCGACGCCTGCGACGTGATCGATGCCGATGACGGTATTCGTGCCGTCGTTGTCACCGGTGCGGGGAGAGGGTTCTGTGCCGGCGCTGAACTCGGTGACGCGGGCGGCGATACCTTCGATGCCGGCGCCCGGGGACGAAACACTCAAGGGGTGAATCGGGACGGGGGCGGACAGGTCAGCATGCGGATCTGGGAGCTGAAGAAGCCGATCATTGCCGCTATCAACGGACCGGCCGTGGGCGTCGGCATCACGATGACGCTGCCGATGGACATTCGACTGGCGGTGCCGGATGCCAAGATCGGGTTCGTCTTCGCTCGTCGCGGCATCGTGCCCGAGGCCGTTTCATCCTGGTTCCTGCCTCGTGTCGTCGGCATCAGCAAGGCGGCCGAATGGTGCTATTCAGGTCGGATCATCAGCGGCCAGGAGGCAGGTGACGCAGGCCTGGTGACCGTTGTGCCGGCCGAGGATCTTCTCGATCGGGCCTATGCGATCGCCGGTGAGATCGCCACCTACGCGGCTCCCGTCTCGGTCGCGCTCACCCGTCAGATGCTGTGGCGGGGTCTCACGTTCGACCACCCGATGCAGTCACACATGGTGGACTCCCGAGCGATTCAATCCCTGGGCGCAATGGCCGACGCCAAGGAGGGCGTGACGAGCTTCTTGGAGAAGCGAGAACCGAACTGGTCCTTGTCGGTGGTCGATGATCTGCCCGATGTCTTCCCCAACTGGCATCCGCCCGACTTCAGCTAGGTCGGTGGGCGATCGCGTGCGCGGCCGATCGCGGTCGAGTCGCTAGGAAGGCTCGTCGCCGCAGTTGAAGCCGGCCAGGTCTTGGATCTGGCACCACAGACGCTGCGCCTCATCCTCGCTGACGACGGTTCCGGGACGGTAGTCCAATGGTCGGCGCCGACGATCTAGCCAGAATCCGCCGGTCCCGATCTCGTCTCGATCGACCCCAGCGAGCCAGACCAACGTGTCGGCGCCTTCCTCAGGTGTACGGAGCAGAGGTCCGACCAGCTTCTTGAAGGCAGGGAGCGCATGGGCGACCCCTGGTGTGTCTGCCCAGCCCGGGTGCATGGCGTGGGCGATGACATCCGGACCGAAGCGTTGGGCCCATTCCATCGTCAGAACGATCTGCATACGTTTGGCCCGGGCGTAGGCCGCCGCCCCCTGGTAGTCCCGTTCGTTCTGAAGATCATCGAGATCGAGTTTCTGGCTGTACATCCCTCCGCTGCTCATCGTGATGATTCGTCCTCGACTCCGCCGAAGGGCAGGGAGTGCTTCGGTCGTCAGGATCGCCGGTGCGACGACATGGGTGGCGAGGGTGAGTTCGACACCTTCGGCGTTCTCGCTGCGCTGATTCAGAAGGGCGCCCCCGTTGTGGATCAAGACGTCGAGGCGGTCGAGGGCCGCGAGTTGTTGACCGGCCCGCCGCACCGCGGAGAAGTCAGCGAGGTCGACGGTGATGGACTCCAGGGCGTCCAGTTCCGAGGCAAGAGGTTCGAGTTTGTCCGGGTTACGGGCCAGAAGAACCAGGTCGGCACCCAGGGAGGCCATGCGCCGGGCCGCGGCCAGACCGAGACCGCTGGTGGGACCGGTGATGGCAACGACGACACCGCTGAGGTCGGGGTCTTCCCAGTCGAAGACTCGGCGACGCAGGGCCGGTCCGATCCGAGTGAAGCTCGGCACGATGAAACGGTCGAGGACGTCGTCGGCCGTTTCGATGAAACGTTTGCAGGAAGGCACCCCACCAGAATGGCAACTCCGGACATCGGACGGAGGACTCGGCGGATATAATTTCGAAAGGGTGTGGATGGGGAGAGTCGCCCCTTTCCATCCACGCCCGCCTCAAGCTCGCCGATGTGGGGCCCCTCGATGTGGGGCGATCCCGTCGGATCAGTTGTTCACGACCTGTAGGAGGCTTGACTTTCCTTCCAGGTGCCGGTGTCCGCTCGTGGTTCCTTGGGTAGTCCGAGCACCCGTTCACCGACAATGTTGCGCTGCACCTCGGACGTTCCGGCATAGATCGTGCCGGGCCGGGCGATCAAGAAGCTCGCCTGCCAGTTGGCGGCAGTGTTGGGTGTGCCGATGGGAGGCGGACCGATACCGCCCCGGGTCGACTCGCCGTAGTCGACCAGACCATGGGCGCCGAGGACCTTCATCGAGGCCTCGGTGATCTCCTGATGGTAGTGACTCCAGAACAGCTTGCCGATCGATGCTTCGGGACCGGGCTGCTGGCCGCTCAGGTACCGAGTCAGGGCCTGGTAGCCCCGATATCGCATGATCTCGACCTTGGTGTGGAAACGGGCGATGTCCTGTCGAACGTCCGGGTCGTCGATCTTCCCCATGCGTTTGGCCAACTCGATGAAGTTGTCGAGCTCGGCCCGATACGGAAGCGACATGGTGGTGGCACCGACGCCCCGCTCGTAACCAAGGAGCGTGTTGCCGACCGCCCAACCGTTGTTGAGCCCGCCGAGCACGTTGTCCTTCGGGCAGCGGGCGTCGGTGAAGAAGACCTCGTTGAAGTCATCCTCGCCGTTGATGTTGGTGATGGGTCGCACGTCGACGCCGGGTTGGTCCATGGGGACGAGAAGAAAGCTGATGCCCGCATGCTTGGCCACATCACCGTCGGTCCGAGCCAGTACGAAGATCCAGTTGGCCAGATGGCCCGATGACGTCCAGATCTTCTGGCCGTTCAGTATCCATTCGTCACCATCGAGCTCTGCCTTGCAGCCGAGGTTGGCGAGGTCGGATCCGGCGTTGGGTTCGGAGTAGCCCTGACACCAGATGTGGGTTCCGTCGAGGATGCGTGGAATGAACTCGGCCTTCTGCTCGTCGGTGCCCCAGGCAAGGATCGTATTGCCGACCATCCCGATGCTGAAGCCGTCGTTGCGGCCGCTCGTGGGTACGCCCCGCTTGGCGAACTCCTCGTACAGGGTGACGTGCTCGAGGTGGGACAGGCCGCCACCGCCATATTCGGCAGGCCAGTTGGCGGCCAGAAGATTGTTGTCCTTGAGCGTCTGACGCCACTGTGCCTGGAATGCGGCGCGTTCGGTGTCGACGAGCGCACCTACACCCTCCCAGTCGGCCGGGAGGTTCTCGTCGAGGAAGGCATTGATCCGATCGCGAAATGCGATGGTTTCGTCGGGGTACGTGAGATCCATACCGAGAACCTAGCGTGGCACTCTGTCGGGTGGAGATTCGCCGAGCGGTGTCGCGCACCCCACGGTCCGTCTGACCCACAATGGTGGAGTGATCGCGCCACCAGCGAAGGAACACCTACTTCTTCCCGGCACTGCCGGCCGAGGCCCGGGGGTCGTCTGGATGCTGGCTCTTGTCGCATGGGCCCTGTTGTTCACCGGCTGTAGTGGTGGCAGCGGATCCGAAGGTGCGTCCGCGTCCAGCGGATCCGGGGGCGAATCCGGTGATGCGTCTGCCGACACCACGACTCTCGTCGCTGATGATGCGACCTCCACTTCAGAGGCGGCCGTCGCCGACGATGGCGAATCGGACACGCTTCCCGAGCAGGCTCCCGATCGGTTCTTCGCCATCACTGCGGTCGACTACGAACTGGTCGAGGTCGACACTCGGTCCGGCGAGATCGTGACGCGCTTCGGTGGATGGGGAGCATCGGCCGAGGGGTGCGGAGACGAGTGCTATCTGCAGGCGATGGACACGGTGGATCTGGGGTCCGACGGGAGGCTGTGGATCACCGACTGTTGCGAGCCGGCGGTGGGCAACATCTTTGTTGTCGAGGCCGGTACCGCCCTCGTGCCCGATGATGCTCGCCGTTCCTTCGGCCTGTCGCCGACTCTGTCGCCCGACGGTGCGCTGTTGGCATCAGCGGCGCTCGAGGACGTGTGGATCGAGCAGTTGTTCGCCGATCCCGCCCAGGACCCCACACGCTTCCCTGAGGTCCGGGACGAAGACGAGGTCTTCGTACAGTTCTCGCCGGTGGCATGGTTCGATGACACGTCGCTTCTGGTCCGTGTCACCGGTGATCTGGTCGACAACCTCATTCGGCTCGATCTGTCCGATCCCTCCGTTCCTCGACAGGTCGGCCCGACGTTCGGTGGCGTGGTCTCGATGCCCGATGCCGCCATTCGGGCCGATGGCAACGTCCTGGCGCTGCAATGGGCGCCACGGCCGGATCGTGACCTGTTCGATGCCAGGGATGTCGAAGCGGTCGCCTTCGATGCCCAGACAGGGGCACAGATCGGCTCGTTCGACCTTCCCGACGACGTGTACGCCATCGACTACGACGATTCTCGGACCTATCTGATCACGATCGGCGATGACGGTGTCGCCCGCTGGTATGGGGCCGGGCGAGAAGGCCGACTCGGTGAGGGGTTCGTCGCCGTCACGTGGTGAACGGGGGAGGTTCCCCTCCGGCCGGATCGAGGGGTCTCCCAGCTATCGTGCGGCCAGGATGGAAGACGACATGAACAGACACAATCGGGCCTACGACCTGGTGATTGTCGGTGGCTCTGCGGGTGGATTATCGGTAGCGGTCTCGTCGCTCCGATCGGGTCTCGGACTCATTCGCATCATCGATTCGGGCAGCGCTGTGGTGTTTCCCGAGTTGGTCGGCGAGAACCAACTGGACGTCGGTTTCGGCGAGTCGGTGAGCAGCATCGACGTGGCGGGCGACGACTTGGTGGTGAACACCAACCGATTGAGCTACCGAGCGCGGGCCGTGTTGGTGGCGGACCGCTCGACCGTCCAAGGCTGGCAGCCTCCGCTCGAGCTTCCGGCCAGTCCACGCATACACACCGATGAAGTGCCGGCCGGCACCGACACCGATGTGTTGGTGATCGGGTACACCGACCGGGCCGTCGAACTGGCAGCGGGATCGGCCCACGCTGGTCATCGGGTGGTGCTTGCCGCCGGTGGCATGGACCCGACCAGACTGTCGCCGGCTGCCGACAACATGCTCCGTCGCCTGGAACGAGAGCGGCGGCTTACGGTGCTCTACCGGTCCGTCCCCGATCAGATCGGGTTGGTCAACGAGTTCCCTATGGCCTATTTCGATGACCGTCGAACACCCGATCTCCAGTTCGATCACGTCGTGGTGGCGTCGGAGCGTCAGACATCGAACCCGGCCAAGGTCGGTGCGAACCCGGCTGCAGTGGCGACCGGCAGACTCTTCTTTCTCGGGTATCCGACCGAGGACGGGACCACCGAAGCCAACACGGCTCCTGGCCGCAGCATCGGTGACCTGATCGCCAGGTCGGTGTTTCCCGATCTCGAGTTACCGGAGCCGGCATCCCCGGTTGCACGCCGTCGGCGTCACGTCGGCGCCATCGATGAGCTGAGAGCCGAGCACTACAACGCCACGATCACGTCCTTCGAGCCGACCCACAGCGATCTGTGGGTGCTGCGCGTCAAACCCGACAATGGCGACACCTCCTACCTGCCCGGTCAGTACGCCTCGTTGGGGCTTGGATACTGGGAGGAGCGAATCGATGATGCGGTCGATGTCGGGCTCGAGGAAAAGTGGGACAAGCTGATCCGCCGCTCGTACTCCATCTCGAGCCGCATGCTCGAGGAGTCGGGATATCTCACCGACGAGAGCGGCCTGGATGAGCTCGAGTTCTACATCGTGTTGGTCAAGCCCACCGAGGACAACGTGCCCGGGCTCACACCTCGGCTGGCGTTGAAGCGTCCTGGTGATCGCATCTATCTCGGACCGAAGGTTGCCGGTCGGTACACCTTGGACGCGGTCAACGATCCTTCGTGCACCGTGGTGTTCCTCTCGACGGGGACCGGCGAGGCCCCACACAACGCGATGATCATCGAACTGCTTCGCAAGGGGCACACCGGCCCCATCGTGTCCGCAGTTTCGGTCCGTCAGTGGGTTGATCTCGGCTATGCCGAGAAGCATCGTGAGCTCGAGGCTCGGTACCCGAACTACCACTACCTTCCGCTACCGACACGCGAAGCGGACGTGCCGAAGCGCTACATCCAGGACTTGTTCCGCGATGGGGTGTTCGAGACGGATCTCGATCTGGCCCTCGATGCCGAGACGACGCATGTCTTCCTCTGTGGGAATCCGGCCATGATCGGCTTGCCCGAGGGCGAGGGCGAGACGTTCCCCGAGACCGTCGGGGTCGTTCAATTGCTGGCAGAGGCGGGCTTCACGCTCGATCGGCGCAAGCAGGCAGGAAACATCCACTACGAGGAGTACTGGTAGACGCCGGGTCGCCTTGCACGGTGCATCTGGTCGTCCGCACCTGTGTCGGTGCGGACGACCCGTGGTGCAACACCACGAGTGGAGTCTCGGCCATCATCGTTCGGTCATGACCCGTGCTCGAGCCTGAACGACCCGGCCGGTCCGCCGGGCGGGGACCGGTGTGGGACACTTCCTCTGCCGCCGCGTCGTCGTGTGGGGCCCGGTGAGGGTGCGGGAACCTCGAGTTGGTGGCTCGACCGGGAGAGTTTCGATCCAGCACCCGAGGGTGCTTCCCGGTCATGATGCCCGAGAGAGGTCAGGCACGCCGCGGCGGTGGTGTCTGACCTCTCCCCATGGCCGAGCGGCCGAACGGAAGAGCGCCTTGGGCGTGTGGCGATGGTCGCGATGGTCGCGATGGTGGTGTCGGTGCAGTCGGGGGTGGAGCGGCAGCGAGGTTCTCGACGGCTCGCAGATCGAGAATGGCAAGGCGAACAGCGTCGACGTCACTCACGATGAGGCCATCGAGAATCCGCATTGCAGCTGCCTGGAGTTGGCTGTCCTGCCAGCCCAGCAGCGACTCGTGCACCGCCGGGCTGTGGTGGTCCGAGACCTTGCGCGCCCACTCCGGCCACTCGTTGTGTGGGCGGCTCGACATCACGTGTCGAACGTCTTCGAGCAGCGCCCGGACCGTGAGATGCGCTTCGTCTTCGGTCACAGATCCGCAGCGTATCGCTCGGCGAACGAGCGTTGCATGTCAGCTGCCGGTGGCTCGCATGTGCTGGGCGACCACCGGACCGACCTCGGTTGCCAGCCGATCGAGCGACGAGAGCCAGCGACGCCCATCGTCATCCCAATCATGGCCCACGGCGACCAGCGTGCCGAATGCTCCCAGATCGTCGACCATGGAGATCAACCGTTCGGTCACCGTCGCAGCCGACCCGGAAATCACACAGCGGTCGAACATCTTGGCCACGCCCAGCTGGTCGTTGAGTTCGGCCACCGAAGGAATGGACGGTGATCCCTCACCCTCGATGCCCCTGAGCCTGGGCATGTCGCGGACGCCGGCCAGATAGCGGAAGTAGAACCCGAACGTGCCATCGGGATCGGCGAGAACCTCCTCTGACTCGGAATCCGTTTCTGTGACGAGGATGTTGCGACACACTCGCCATACCGAACGATCGATCGGCAAGCCGAGTTCGTCGCGGATTCGACGGTACGTCTCCCACTGCCCCTTCACCGCCGATTGAGAGACGAAGTTTGCAGAGATCGGGATGAAGCTCCGCTCGGCCACCATCCGCACCGAGTCACCGTCGGGTGAGGCCAGCGCCATGGCCAACGGAGGGTGAGGTTGCTGCAGCGGGCGAGCAAGCTGGCCCACGCCGTGGGACGGCCAGAACTGTTCGGAGAGACTGGCGGTCCACGCCTCGCCGTCGAGACGGAACGGAGCCTCCTGAGTCCAGAGATCGATGATCATGTCGATGGACTCGACGGCAATGCGGACTCGGTCCGCCATGTCGGGTCGTCCGAACAGTTCACCGTCGCTGATCAGGCCACCCGGTCCCACGCCCAGCATCAATCGGCCGCCGCTGAGCTGATCGAAGAGGGCAGCCTCGGCTGCAACCACGACGGGGTGTCGGTGACCGAGGTTGACCACGCCGGTTCCGAATCGCATCGTGGTCGTCTGATGGATGAGTGTTGCCAAGAACATGAGTGGTGCAGGAACCTGCTCGGTCTTGGTCGAGAAGTGTTCCCCGACCCAGGTCTCGGTGAACCCGAGTTGCTCGGCGTGGAGAATGGTCCGCCGGTCCTCGTCCAGTGTCTGGGCCCAGGGCTTCTCCGGTCGGTGGAGTGGCATGAAGAACAATCCGAGCTTCATCGCGACGCCAGTCCCCATGCGGTGGCGGTCAGTTCCAGCGACCTGACTCGCTCGGCCAGACCGAAGGTTGCCGTGTACAGCATCAGTTCGCTTGCACCGGTCTGTTCGACCAGATCGTCGAGTCCGGCCACGACCTCGTCGGGTGTGCCGACGACAGCGTTGCTCGGCATCTGACTGGCTGCCTCGAACTGCGGGTGAGCGGCCGCCTGTTCGGGGCTGACGAGCGGGAGCATCTGTCCGACTCGCATGCCGAATTTTCGGAGGCGGCTAGGCCCGGACAGCCAGATCGCCTCCTCAGCGGTGGGTGCCGCGATGGTCGCGGCCGACACGATGCTGTAGGGCTCGTCGAGGATGGGTGATGGTTCGAAGTGGTTGCGATAGATGGCAACTGCATCCAGCGTGCCACCCATGTCGAAATGGTTGGCGAACACGAACGGAATGCCGAGCATTCCTGCCAGCTGAGGGCTGAAGGCCGACGATCCGAGCAGGAAGACCTGGGGACTCGACGTCGCAACCGGTGTCGCCCTGAACCGAGTCCAGAGGCCGGTTTCGGTCCGTTCGTCACCCAGCAGGCCCATGACGTCGAGCAGATGACGGGGAAAGTCCTCGGCGTCGCGGTTCTCGGGGCTGCGGCGTAGAGCGGTTGCGGTTGCCTGGTCCGAACCGGGGGCTCGACCTACTCCCAGGTCGATACGCCCGGGGTACAGCGCCTCGAGGAGCGCGAACTGTTCGGCGATGGCCAGTGGCGCGTGGTTGGGCAACATCACGCCCCCCGAACCGAGACGAAGGTGCTCGGTGTGACTGGCCAGATGTGCCATCAACACCGAGGGGGTGGTGCTGGCCACCGTGCCCATGTTGTGATGCTCGGCCACCCAGAATCGCAAGTAGCCGAGAGCGTCGGCCCGCTGGGCCAAGGCAGTCGTGTCGCGTAACGCCTGAGCACTGGAGTGCCCCTCGGGCACCATGGCCAGATCGAGGACAGACAACGGAACCCGACTGCTGACCACAGAATCGGGCATCAGGCGGGAGCGTCGACGGCGACCGTGCCCATGTCGGCCGGTTGCGCAACCTCGAGTGCCTCGAAGTCTTCCGAGACGGCGATCTCGTTGTGGATCATGCCGCCGGGAATCGCCATGGCGCCCCCCTCGGAGAGACGCTCGACCCGACCGCCCTCGAATTCCAGATCGACCCACCCCTTGAGGACGTAGACGAACTGCAGATCGGCCACGTGGTAGTGCCAGCCGGTCGACTCCATGACGTCCGTCGCACGCATGACCTGGGCCCGGAATCTGCCGTTGGTGGCCGCCGCCAGCCCGGTGTCTCGGTACTCGAAGACGGTTCGTCGGCCCGTGTGTGCGAACTCGGCGTCCGCCAGCTGCTGACACAGGAGGTCGTCGGTGGTCGCCAGATTGTCGGCAGACGTGATGTCTCCGTCGTTCACGATGGTCATGGTGCTCCCTTGGGTGCCGGTCCGGTCGGACGTCGGCCTGGTCCCAAAGGTAATCCGAAGCGGGGCCGCCGGTCGAAGGCGAGGCAGCTGCGAACTACCGGAACCCGAACGTGACCTACGAGCCCGGACGCCGACGGACGACGTTGTCCACCAGCGACCGGGCTCTTCAACGAAGGCAGGATCGGCACGTCAAGGGCGAACTTGAGGGTTTCGACTCCGAATGTCGTCATAGGCGGTGACGATCTGATGTCCGGTCGCCTTCCAGATGGGGCCGAGATCGTCGACGCCGGTGAGCGCGGCGTCGAGAACGGGGACACGGAAGGGCTGACCCGTGAGCCAGGGCCGCAGCGTCAACATCAACAACCGACCCGAGGTCCCTCCGTCGTGACGAAGGGTCTCGGCCGACTCCACGATCAACCGCTGCCAATCGGGAAGGCGCATGCGCCGGGTCCACAATGCGAACTCGTCATCGGCCTCGAGGAACAGCGGCAGGGAGATCAGGGATCCCTCGGGAACGGTCATGGCGTAGGGCTGTTCGTCGTTGGGCCAATCGCAGACGTAGCTGATGCCGGCAGAGGCGAGGAGCGCCGGTGTGCGCTCGGACTCGACGCCTTCGGGACTGAACCAGCCCACCGGGCGTCTGCCAGTGGCTCGTTCGATGCCAGCGATCGACGTGGCAATGGTGTCCAGTTCCTGCTCGATGGACATCTTCGACGTGATCAGCCGCGATGCCGCGACGCCGTGGGCGATGATCTCGCAGCCCCGCTCGACGCAATGGTCGACAAGCCACGGATAATGGAACGCCGTCAACAGATCGACGGCCACCGTCGCAGGGACGTCATGGCGTTCGAGCGTGTCGAGCAGACGAAAGATGCCGACTCGATGTCCGTATTCCCGGTGGGTCAGTCGTAGGTAGTCGGGGTCGGGCAGCTTGATGAGTCCACCGGACGCCGAGCGCAACGTGTAGGCATCCTCGGGGGGTTGCCATTCGTAGTGCTCCAGCAGCACGACGGCTCCCAGCGCTAGGGGGGCCCCGGTCGGCCATACCAGCTGCGGTCGCTCGGGCAGCGGGCTCCAGCGATAGTGCTCGTGGTCCATGCCATAGCTGCGTTCAGCCGGCATCAGCCCTGCCTCTCGTGACCGATGTGCTCTCCGGTCAGCGCAGCGGCGCTGGCAACGAACTCATCGTAGGAGTGTTCGAGAAAGTGTTCGGCGATGTCGCCGGCCGTGGTGTGCCACACGTGCTCGTGGCGATGTATGTACTCGAGGATCTCATCGAGGTACCGGGCCCGCTGTGGCGTGCCCATCAGGTAGGGGTGGATGGCCAGGCACATGACGCGACCGCTGTCGGCTCCCTCTCGATAGAGGGTGTCGAACTGGGCCTTGGCATTGGCTGCGAAGTCGGCGACATCGGCATTGGTCAGGAAGACAGGGACGTCGTTGAGTTCGATCGAGTACGGGATCGACACCAACCGCCCCTGCTTCACCCGGAGTGGCACGGGCTGATCGTCGTGCATCCAGTCGGCGTGATACAGCAGCCCGGCTTCGGCCAGAAGGTCGGGGGTCCGCAGGTTGTTCCCGACCGCAGGTGCCAGCATTCCCTTGAGGGGTTGACCGGTGTGGCGTTGCATCGTTTCGATCGACTCGAGCAGGAACTCGCGTTCTTCTTGTTCGGACATCGAGGTGATGTAGCGAGTGTTGTAGATGCCATGGCTCATCACCTCCCAACGGCGAGACATCATCGCCTCACCGATCTCGGGATAGTGCTCGAACACTGCGAGATTCAACGACACCGTGCAGCGGGTCTCGTAGCGGTCGAGCACATCGAGCATGCGCCAGAATCCGACCCGGTTGCCGTAGTCCCGTTGCGAATAGCCCTGTACCTCGGGATGGGGTGTACGGACCCAGGGGTTTCGCTTCGGGTCGCGAGGAGGCAGGTACTCGTAGTGCTCGATGTTGGGCGCAATCCAGAACGCGACGCGCGCCCCGTCCGGCCATTCGATCCTGGGCCTTCGGATCATGGGTAGGTAGTCGACCCGGGCCGGTGCCAGCTCGGCAGGGATATGAATCATTCAGTGGCTCCGGACGTGAGGGGTCATGAAGGCAATCGGCAGCGAGGAGCCGGCGGCCGCAGTCAGTGCAGTGATCCGTCGCCCGGCCTGAACAGCCGCGACCGGCGTCGTGCTCAGGTCTCCCAGGAGTGCGACGGCGCCATCGAGGTCGTCGGTGGCGTATGCGATTCCGCCGAACCGGCACTCCGGGCCCCCGACATCGGGCTGTGGCGGGCCGACCAGCTCGAGCAGGATCTCGCCGGCCCAGAAGAAGGTCATGTCGACCTGGTCGCCGGCCGAAGTCGTCGTCCGTCCGCCCCGACGTTCCAATCCGACCTCGGCGAAGGCAGTCACCGTACGGGGAGTGCTCGACGTCCGTAGCACTAGGTGATCGATTCGGAACACGCCATTCGGGTGCTGGGGAGGTGGCCGTCGATCCGGGGCATCGACGACGAGGGTCGACAGCCCGTCGATCTCGGTGATCGAGGGATCGATCCCCGACACCCCCCAGCGCGCCAGGCCGCCTGATCGCTCGTCGCCGGCGGACCCGATGGGGGAACGGGGGCCGACCAATCGGTGTTCGACGGTTCCGATCACGCATCGACCGTTCTCGTCGACCACGAAACCGGCACGGCGCCAGACGTCGGGCGAGTCGGCAATCTCCAGCCAGGCGATGTCCATTGGGGGACGATAGATGCAGCGACGAAGACGAGCGACTCAGCAGCCGTTGATCGGACTCGGGTTGGCGGCCGAAGCATCGATGATGGACACGACCTCGGCGGCGCAGCCCCAGCTCATGATGTAGCCGGCACCGCCGTGACCGTAGTTGTGGACGAGGAGCCGGTGGTCGGGGAGCCGGTCGGCTTCCAGGCGAACCTCGGGCCGCCCCGGGCGGAAACCGACTCGGTGCTCGATCACGCTCGCTGCTGCAAGACCGGGTTCGAGCACGACCGCGTCGGCCAAGATGCGAGTCGCGATGGTCGGATCGGGTTCGGGATTGTCGTCATTGGTATCTCGTGTACCGCCCAGTACCAGCTGCGTACGACGCGGATAGACGTAACTGATCCGGGTCGGATCGGACTCGTCGGCCGTGCCGTCGAACGGCCCGGACTTGGTCACGGCAACCGTTTGGCCCCGGATGGGAAACATCGAACGGTCACGCACCAACTCTCGGGCCCCCAATCCAGCGCAGTTGACCACGGCGTCGCCAGGAAGGGGAGTGCCGTCGTCGAGAGGTCCCAGTTTGCCCAGCGTGATCGTCCCACCGGATGCTTCGAACCGTTCGATCATCCAGCGCAGGTAGAGGGGTGGGTCGATGGCGAAGCCATCCACCACGAGCGCCGCCTCGTAGCCGACCGGCACCGCTTCGGCTGGGGCGCGTTGCACCCAGGGCGTGTCTTCACCCCAGGTCGGCGCCGGGGCCTGTCGGTGCAGATCGACGTAGCGCAGCGGCGCAACGCCGGTCGCATCGACGTCGGCCAACCGGGCAAACACCGTTCGGCTGTGCAACGCCCACCCGGGGACCCGGGTTCGGGGCTCCAGCTGGCTTGGGGCCCAGATGGCGCCGGCCACGACCGAGACGGTGTCGAACGGCAACTCGGCGGCCCAGATGTGGGCGTCGTGGCCGGCATCGCGCAACGCAACGGCCGTCGTGAGACCCGTGACTCCGCAACCGACGACGCTGACCTGCATGGGGGTACGGTAGTCCCCTGCCGTGCTCCCGCGCCCCTAGAGTCGGACGATGCTGCGACCGGTGCCGAGGTCGATGTGAGATCCTTGACAACCCTGTCGCCGGGTCGACGACTGGCGGACGTTCTCAAGGCAGATTTCGCTGCGGCCCGGGGAATCAGAGCCGTCGGGGTCGTGGCGCTGCTGGCCTGGATGGGCTTCCAGTGGGGTTTCGGCAACGACGTCCTCCTTCCGTCGATTGCCGCCACGGGTTTCGATGCCATCGACGATGGCGAGACCTGGACCAGCGGCTTTGCGGCGGCCGCCGTTGCTGGTGTCGCCGGCGGCGGATTCTGGGCGTTGACGCAGACATTGGATGCCATCGTGGTGATGTCGGGGCTCCGTCTGGTTCCCGGGCTCACTCAGCGCCTCTCGACGTATCTCACGCGCAAGGGGGGGGTGACGCCTTACGCCGAGATGACGTGGTCGACCCGATGGGTCATTGCCTACGCAACCGGAGTGTCGGTGTTGTGTCTGGTCGACGTCTTTGCCACCGGCCGGCAAGGTGTTCGCGATCGCTCGGTCATGATCGCGACGTCGGTCGCGTTGTCGGCGGGAACCGTCGGCGTCGTGGTTGGCCTCGCGGCCACGGCGACCATGGTCGCCACCCGTGTTCCCGCCACCGCGTCCGGCGCCGAGGTTTTCTTGCGATGGGCCAAGAACCCTCTCACCTGGGTGGCGATCTTCGCCGTCGTGTTCCTGGTTGGACGACTCATGAACGGCTCCCGTCGGAGACGAGAACGGCGGTGAGTTGGCGCCGGGGGCGTCGGAGGCGTCACGATGGGGGTGACACGGGAGGTTGCACGCGACATGCCAGAGAAACTCGACCCGACCAAGGACAAGCCCCAAGACATCAATGTCTTCGACATCGAGAATGTCGGCGCCCGTCGGCCGCAGGAGTTCTACGACGCCATCAAGGCGAAGTACGCCGAAGAACGCGATCTGAGGCTGGGGTATCGGCCACCGGGCACTGATCTCTACCGGGGCCTCGACGGTGAGTTCGAACACTACGAAGTCGACCCCTACATCGAGGACGTCATCGAACGCGACCCCATCGTGGACGAGGTGGAAGTGCTCTTCATCGGCGGCGGATTCTCGGCGCTGTTGACGTCGGCCCGGCTGCGCGAGCGGGGAGTCGAGAGCATCCGCATCGTCGAACGAGGCGGTGACGTCGGTGGCACCTGGTACTGGAACCGCTACCCGGGTGTGGCCTGTGACGTCGTTGCCTACGACTATCTGCCCCTGCTCGACGAGATGGACTACGTGCCGACCAGGCACTACGCCCAGGGCCCCGAGATCTATGCCCACTGCCAGGCCATCGCGAAGAAATACGATCTCTATGATCTCGCCGTCTTCCAGACCACGGTGACGTCGACCATCTGGAACGACGACGAGCAGAAGTGGCATCTGACGACCGATCGCGGTGATCAGATGAAGGCGAAGTTCGTGGTCTGCGCCAACGGGACGCTGTCGAAACCTCGCCTCGCCGTCATCGATGGCATGGAGACGTTCGAGGGGCACTCGTTCCATACCTCTCGTTGGGACTACGACTTCACCGGCGCCGACCTCGAGAAGCTGGGCGACGTGCGGGTCGGGATCATCGGAACCGGTGCCAGCGCGGTCCAGATCATCCCGAACCTCGGTGCCCGGGCCAAGTCGCTCCACGTGTTCCAGCGCACGCCGTCCTCGATCGACATCAGAGACGATTGGGAGACCGACGCCGAATGGGCGAAGTCACTCGAACCCGGTTGGCAGGCCAAGCGGCGAGCCAAGATCATCGAGAAGCAGCGGGCACAAGCCGAGCGGAGCAAGACCCTGACGGGAGGGATCACCCGGGAGGAGAAGATTCGCCGTCAGGAGAATGCCAACATCGACGCCATGATGCGCATCCACGAACGGATCGATCAGGTGGTCGAAGATCCGACAACCGCCGATGCCCTCAAACCGTGGTACATGATCATGTGCAAGCGCCCGTGCTTTCACAACGATTACCTCCCGACCTACAACCTTCCCAACGTGCATCTGGTCGATACCCATGGTGAGGGCATCACCGAGATCGGTCCGAAGGGTCCGATCTACGATGGCGTCGAGTACGAGGTCGATCTGCTGATCTATGCCACCGGCTTCGAGGTACAGAAGACCGGCATCTACAACCAGATCGTGGGCGAGGGTGGCCTCGATCTCAACGACAAGTACGAGGACGGGATTCGGACCCTGCTCGGAATCCACAGTCAGGGGTATCCGAACATGTTCGTCATGGGCGGGTATCAGGCGTCGTTCCAGTTCAACTTGACCGATTTGCTGCAGGTCCAGGGTGATCACATCGCCAACTGCATTGCTCACGTCCGAGATGGTCAATACGACACGATCGACGTGACGGCCCAAGCCGAGGAATGGTGGGTGCAGGAGGTGATCGAACACCGAGGCAAGACCAATCGAAATCAGGAATGCACGCCGGGGTACTACAACTTCGAAGGCCAGGAGAACCGTCGGCAGGACGGGAACTACAACGGCGGGTTTGCTCGATACGTCGACCACATCCGTGAGTTGGAAGCCGATATGGAGTCGCACTTCGTCTTCACGAAGGGCTGACCTCGAGCCGCAGCGTTCGGCCACTCAAGTAGTCGTCGAGTTGTTCGACGAAGAGCGTGTCATTGCGGGGAGCGAGTCCGGCTCCTGCGCCGGCCACGTGTGACGTCATCGTGATGGCTGGATGGGACCAGAACGGATGGTCCTCGGGAAGCGGTTCGGGGTCGAAGACGTCCAAGATCGCCCATGACAGGATGTCCTGGTCCAGAGCATCCAACAGGTCGGCATCATTGACCACCGCCCCTCGGGAGACGTTCACGAGGACCGCCGTCGACTGCATTGCCGCCAAGAACTGGGCATCGACCATACCCCGTGTCTCATCGTTGAGTGGGCAGGCCAGGATGACTGCATCGGCGGCAGCCAACTCGGCCGGAAGGTCGGCCATGGTGGCCATGCGGTCGGCGAGTTCGTCCTCGACGGGTGTTCGGCGAATGCCCACGATCTCGACTCCGAACGGTCGGGCACGTTTGGCAACCTCGTGACCGATCGACCCGAAGCCGATGATCAGCCATCGCTGGCCACCGATCTCCGGCCACGGTTCCTGCCTCCACTGTTTGGCTCGGTGGCGTTCGATCCGGCCGGCGATTCCGTGGGAATGCGACAGGAGAGCGGACATCACGTACTCGGCTACTCCGATGTTCGGCCCGTCGGAGTTGCTGAGCCGAATGCCGGCCGACTGGACCAGCTTGAAGGGTGGCGCATCGACGCCGGCCAGGAATCCCTGAACCCACTGCACGGTCCCGACCGAGACGATCGACTCGGCCAACGCCAGGAACTCACCCGTGAAGAAGACGTCCATGCTCATCCACGCCGCTTCGGGCCGAGGGTCGGTCACGGGACTGCCATCGGGTCGACGAAGTCCTGAAGATGTCCACAGGAGCAGGTCGATGTCGTGTGGCAATCCCGCGATTCGTTCGGCAATCCGGTCGTGTGCGCCGGCGGGGATCATCACCTGTCGATGTGGCATAGGCCGTGAAGCTAGCGGATCGAGTCGCCGGCAGGTCGCCGACGGTCAACCGCCGAGGATCTTGCGAAGCCAGCGCGGGCCTTCGCTCGCCCCCTCAGTGGTGGCGCACTGGCAGCGATCGCTCTTCGGTACGTCACCGAGCACCTGTTCGACGTGGGCACCGCAGCCGGCCCACGATGGCTTTCGGCAGGTCTTGCATGTTGTTCGTCGGCACATGGAGGCCAGTCTACCGTATGTACGTACATATGTGAGTCGCGCTGCTCCTCCCGTGTCGATCGGGGCCGACGAGCCAGTGGCGCTCGGAACAAAACGGACCTGCAGCAGGTTGAAGCCCCTGAGTCCCGACGCTTGGGGCTCGAAACGAATCATGCCATCGGGGAGTATCCCCACCCACGATGTTGTCGTCACCACGGACGTTTCTCGACAGAGAGCTCGAGCGATCGACCCGGCAACACCGGTCAGCGCAACGCTGACGGGAGAGACCGAAGGCCTTCATCGAAAGGCTTTTCATGCGCCAGTCATTTCATCTCGGAAGGGTTTCCGGTATCGACATCGGTGTTCGCTGGTCGATCTTCCTGATTGCCAGCCTCCTCACCTTCACGTTGAGCGGCACCATTCTGCCGGCGGCTGCTCCTGGACTGGGCAACGCCTTCTACCTGGCCGCTGCATTGGCCACGGCGTTGCTGTTTCTCGGATCGATCGTTGCCCACGAACTCGGTCACTCGGTGATTGCGCAGCGAAACCAGGTCGGCGTGAAGGGCATCACACTGTTCGCTCTCGGAGGTGTGGCCGAGCTCGAAGGCGAGCCCCGCAACGCCGGAGCCGCCGGTCGGATTGCTTTGGCCGGACCTGTTGTGAGCGTTGCCGTTGGCGTCGGATCGCTGGTGGCGGCATGGACCCTGGGGATACTTGGGTTCTCGGTCCTGGCACAAGCTGCTCTGTTGTGGCTGGGCGTCATCAATCTGGGCCTCGCCGCCTTCAACATGCTTCCCGCCCTGCCTCTCGATGGCGGACGAGTCGTCCAGGCCATCCTGTGGCATCGCAGCGGTGATCAGCACCGGGCGACGATCAAGGCGGCCCGGTTGGGACGGGTCATCGGCTGGGCACTCGTCGGCTTCGGCCTCTGGACGTTCGTCGGACCCAACGGGACAATGGGGCTGTGGACGGCATTCATCGGCTGGTTCATCGCGACATCGGCACGAGCTGAGGGGGGTCGAGCAAGGGAAGAGGTGCGTCGCCAGAACTGGGAGCGCTGGATGCGCAGTGGCGTGTTCGGTCAGCCGGCCTCGGCGCCGCCCAGAAGCGACGTCATCGATGTCGATCTCGTCGACCTCGGGGACCCGAGCGTCAAGGATGTCAGGACTTCTTGGAGAAGCGCTTCGAGTACCTGATGGTGACCCCGAGGATGTGGCGGGCAGCCAGGATCGAACCACGGACCGTGCCGCTCACCTTCGACTCGCCTTCTCGCCTCGCCCGCCAGGTCACCGGGACCTCGAGGACGACAGCATCTCGGTTCGCAGACTTGACCATCATTTCCGTTGGCCACCCGTATGTCATCTCTTGCATGTCGAGCACGGAGAAGAGGTCGGTCCGGATGGCTCGGAACGGACCGAGATCGGTGACGGTGACCCCGTACAGCCGATTCATCAACGCCGACGAGAGCCGATTGCCGAAACGCTGATGAGGAGGCATCGCCCCCCGTTCGATCACGCCGAGAACCCGGCTGCCCAGAACCATGTCGGCCTTGCCGGCTCGAATCGGGTCGACGAGCCGGTGGATCTCGCTCGGAAGCGAACTCTGATCGCCGTCGATGTAGACGATCACCTCTGCCCCGCGTTCGATGGCCAAGGCCGAGCCGGTGGCGCAGGCCTGCCCGTAGCCTCGGCGCATCTCCGAAACGACGACTGCCCCCGCGGCTCGGGCTTCTTCTGCGGTTGTATCGACCGAGCCGTTGTCCACCACGACGACCGACGCGACTCCCTGCTGGAGTGTTTCGGTGACAACCAAGCCGATGTTGCCGGCCTCGTTCAGTGCGGGGATCACCACGACGACGTCGAGAACGGGAGGCTCTTCGTTCGACGTGAGTGGATAGGTGACGGAATACTCATCGAGAAATCGCTCCGTGTGCCGGCCACACGGGTGGCCCTGGGACACGCTGCGCCGGAGACGGTCGAGATCGTCGGGCTCGTCGACGTCGTACCAACGGTCGAGGAGACCGACCTGCAAACCCAACTCGTCGGAAACTGCCAGGGTGTCGGACATGACGTGGGGCGTGGACATCTCGACGTCGGTGACCAACCGCGGATGATGCCCCTTGACCCCGATGAGGTAGTAGCCGCCGTCGTCGGTCGGCCCGAGAACAACGTCGACGTCTGATCGATCCAGCCGAGCGAAGGCCTCAACCAGGTAGGCCGCCGGCAAATCCGGGCTGTCGGCGTTGATCGCAACCACCTGTTCGAAGCCCCGGGCCAACGCGGCGGACAGAACGTGGTCGAGGCGCTCACCCAGATCGGCCCCATGCTGTGGTTCGAAGCCCAGATCCGGGGCGATTCCGGCGAAGTAGTGGGCGCCATCAGCAGGAGCGCCGGCGATGAAGCCCAGGAGTCCGCTGACCGTTGCGCATGTCTCCCTCACCAGATCGACCGCGTCCAGGAGGAAGCACTGGCTCAGCTCCGCAGCGTCGTCGGGCGACAGGACAGGCAGAAGCCGCGTCTTCGTCGTTCCAGGAGCCGGCTGTTTCGCCATGATGAGCAACGCCCTGGAGGGCGGGTCCTCGATCATGTTCGGGCCCCCTGGGATGATTCGGGGTCACCGCTGTTTCGGGGGCGCCACAGGTCTTCCTCGGATCGCACCTGGCCGGCTCGGGCCGATCGGCTTCGGTAGACGGCGATTGCTTGACCGACGGTGATACCGACAACGCCGAGAAGCCCGGTGGCGAAGAGCATGCTGTAGAGAAAGATGCCCCAGTCGCCGCTGTTGGCAGCCAGCCAGGCCGAGAACAGGCAGTAGATGCCCAAGGCCGTCTCGGGAAGGATGATCCGATCGAGATCGAGTTGGTAGCGCTTGTGGGTCCATGACCGTCCGGTTGGCTCGGCCGCGCCGATCCCGAATTTCGCGGTGCGCTCGAACTCCGGGTTGGGCTTGGTGAAGATCTCGGCAGCGGCCCGGACCGTGTTGACCATCAGTCCTGATCCCAGGATGGCGACTGCACACATGCGAGGTAGGTCGCGCCACCAATCGCGACGCAGCTGATGCTGGCCGGCAGCGAAGAAGATCATGGGAGCAAAGGCGGAGAGGGCGAAGACGTAACCGATTCCGTAGAGCTCGCTGAGACCGTCGAATCGACTGGTGGCCAGGACGACGAGGGGATAGAGGAGAGCCAGCGAGAACAGCAGGAGGTGGACGCCGTAGGCCGAGAGATGCATCGTGGCCTGGAACTTGGTGGCGACATCGGCGTCGGAACGCCAGACCGATGCCAGCAGCTTTCTCGCGCATTCGAACGAGCCGCGGGCCCAACGGTGTTGCTGGCGCCGGAAGCTGGAGATCTGAGCGGGAAGTTCTCCCGGTACTTCGATGTCCTCCCGGTAGAGCCCCCGCCACCCGGCCAGATGAGCTCGATAGGAGAGGTCGAGATCCTCGGTCAGGGTGTCGTGCGTCCAACC
>CALACD010000093.1 GCA_937890445.1 uncultured Acidimicrobiia bacterium
ATGACGGCGGCGCTAGGTCACCGGCGGCTCTCGGTCACAGCTGGCGGCGAGGGCACAGCTGGCTGCGAGGGCACAGCCGGCGGGCACGATTACAGCGGCGCGCCGTCGGGCCCGTGGTAGTCGAGGCTGAGATTCCCGTCGGCCTCGAGTCGGGCGTAGTCCTCGGCCGACAGGCCGACGAGACCCCGGAACACCGCTTCGTTGTCGCCTCCCATGACCGGCAACTCGTCCCAACGCAGATCGGGACCGTCCCACCGCCACAGCTTGCCCGGGTAGAGGTGGGTGCCGATCTCCTCGTTTCCGTTTGGCTTGAACAGGCCCCGCTCGACGAAGTGGGGATCTCGGAGGGCGTCGAGATCGTGCAACACCGGGGCCGCGGGAACCCGAGCTGCCTGGCACCGCTCGAAGACTTCGTGGGGAGTCAGGGTCGAGGTCCATGCCGCGAGCAGCTCATCGATCTCGTCGTGGTGGACACGCCGACCCTCGGCGGTGGCGAAACGGTCGTCGCCGAGCGCGCTGGTGTCGACGGTGTCACACAGCGCCCGCCATTCGGTGTCGGAGCCGACCGAGATGACGGCCCACGCATCATCGCCCGTGCACGGGTAGCAGCCCTGCGGTGCCCGAACCCGATGCCGGTTGCCGATCGGGTCGTGGTGGGTGCCACTGCGTTCGGCGTCGATGAAGAGCTCACCGATGTGTTGCATCATGTTCTCGGACTGGGACAGTTCGACCAGCTCGCCGATCCCGGTCTCGTCTCGCCGTCGCAGCGCAGCGAGGGCGGCGAAGGCGCCGGCGGAACCCGAGGCGGCGTCCATGTGGTAGACGGCATCGTTCTCGGTCAGATCTCCGCCCTCGTAGCCTCGGATGGCACCCAATCCGCACAGGGCCTCGAAGTTGACCCCGAATCCCAGATACTCCCGATACGGACCGGTGAGCCCGGCCGACGGCATCCGGATCAGGATCAGGCGAGGATTTCGGGCGTGGAGCTCGTCCCAGCCGATACCGAGCTTGTCGAGCAGGTCGACCGAGTTGTTCTCGACCATCACATCGCAGTGCTCGACCAGGCGAAGAAAGGCGTCGCGGCCCGAGTCCTGCTTCAGGTCGAGGGTGACGCTGCGCTTGTTCCGGGCGTGGGCATTGAACAGGGCCACCCGGTTCCAGGGTCGATCGCCGGGGTCGGCGTCGGGGTAGCCGCCGAAGATGCCTCCGATCTCGGCGATCATCTCCTTGGACGGTCGGGGCAACACGCCACGGGTTGCTGATGGGAAGACGGTGGGGTTGTCGACTCGGATGATGTCGGCACCGAGGTCACCGAGGATCGCCGTGGTGAACGGGCCGGCCCAGACGACGGTCATGTCGAGGACTCGGAGACCGTCCAGGGGAAGCAACTTGGGAGCCGGATCAGGATCAGGAGCCGGAGGCGACGTGGCGGCAGTCATGTCGGCAGCCATCTCGGCGCTGACCTCGGCGCTGTGCTGGCCCAGTGTGGGAGCGGGGCGACGGATCTGCCAGCCGTCGTCCATGCGGATCGGTGGGCCGGGCTGGCGTACGGTTCCCGAGATCGGTCGGTCGATGGGAACGAAGAACTCCCGTGCCTCGAAGTGTTTGTCGGACAGCAGATCGATGGGTCGATTGACGGCGGTGACGGGCCAACCGCCGGCTTGTGCCTCTTCCATGGCGTCCTGGCGGGAGCGGGTGAGCGTCCACTGCAGCAGTTGGGCATCGCTGAGTTCGGGCACCGTCTCGTCGAGGAGCCAACCGGGATCGGCGTAGAGGGCCGACATCTCGGGATCGTCCATGACCGCCAGCATGCGGGGGATCCAGTTGACCAGGGTCGACACCTGCACGTAGCCATCGGGGGCCGGTCGACAACCGATCGGGAAGGGGGCCGCCCCGTAGCCGCCGGCTCGGGGGACGTTCTGGCCCCGATACGAGGCGTACAGAAGGTAGGTCATGCGGCGGTCGATCGTCGCCACCTGCGTGTCGATGTTCGACAGATCGATGTGGCTCCCGCCCTGGCCGGCGGCCACCATGCGCAAGGCGCTCAGCGCCGCCACCGACGCGATCGTGCCGCACTGGTACTGCCCGATGTCGGCTCCCATCTTGACCGGTTCTCGATCTGGGTGGCCGCTGGCCGACATCGGCCCACCCAGCGCATAGTGGACGATCTCTTCGCCCACGTACCCGGCGTAGGGTCCGGTGAGACCGAACGAGGTCACCGACAACACGACCAGGTCGGGGTGCGCGGTCCGGAGTTCGGCTGGGTCCGGTGCGGGCGATGACTGGAGGACCAGATCGGCCGACGCGATCAAGGCGTCGACCAGCGGGTCGCCGGGGGTGCCGATGACCGATCGCTTGTTGGTGTTCAGGTGGAGGAACAGAGCGGACTGTTCGAGGTCCGGACCGGATTCGGGAAAGGGTCCGAGATGCCGACTCCGGTCTCCGCCGGGAGGCTCGACCTTGATGACGTCGGCACCGAAATCTGCCAGCAGCTTCCCGCAGTAGGGACCGGCGATTCCGTCGGCCAGTTCGATCACACGTATGCCATGGAGAGGCTGGGTCATGGCCCGTCAACGTAGCATTTGCCTGCGGTCAGGTCCTCTGGGCCAAGGGTCCCCGCAGGAGTCGCCCGGGAGTGGTGCCGGTCGGCGTGCCGTCCTCGACCAGGACCTCGCCGTTGACCAGTGTGGCCTTGAAACCGGAGGCCGTCTGACGCAGGCGCCGGGCACCTCCCGGCAGGTCGTAGAGGAGCTCGGGGAGGTCGGGCGTCACGGCGGAGAGGTCGAAGATGTTGATGTCGGCGGCCATGCCGGTTGCCAGCACGCCTCGGTCGCCGAAGCCCCAGGCCCGGGCCGGCATCTGGGTCATACGGTGGACGGCGTCTTCGATGGTGAAGGCGCCTTCGTTGCGGACCCAGTGGCCCAGCATGTGGGTCTGGAGGGAGGAGTCCATGATCTGGCTGACGTGGGCGCCGCTGTCGCTGAAGGTGGGGATGGCGTTCTTCTGGCGCATCAGCTCGAGGACCAGGTCCTGATCGTGGTTGGCCGCAGCCTGGATGAAGAACAGTTCCAGATCGGATGCGATGGCGAGGTCGAGGAACGCCGTCATGGGCGACACGCCCCGCTGGGCTGCAGCCTCTTCGACGGTGTCGTACGGGGGTAGGCCGGCGGTCATGGGCCAGATGTACTGCCATTCGGGCTTGCGGGCTTCGGCACCGATGGCTCGGCCGTAGTCACCGTTCTCGGCGATGTCGATCAGCTTGGCTCGCATGCTGGGGTCGGCCAGTGCCCGCTTCTGTTCCTCCAGTGGTTGCTCACGGAGTTCGGCCCACAGGGGCAGCTTGTCGAAGGGCAGGCGGGTCTGGAACGACAGGAGGACCCCGAATTGACGGGTGTGGACCTGCGCCCACGAGGTGCCGCCGCTCGAGTTGATGCGATCCAGCAACTCGATGACGGGACGCCACTGATGATCCTCGGACCCGAAGGCCAGCATGCCGTAGGTGATGGGGACGCCGGTGGTGACGGCCAGTTCGGTGAGCCAGGCGATGTAGCTCTCCCGCTTCTCCGGGTCCGACGAACGCAGATGGGGATGATGGGCCAGCTCGAAGATGCCACCACCCATCTTGCCCATGGCACCGACCAGGACGTTGATCTCTTCCCGGGTCGAGAGGCGACTGGCAACGGGACGATCATCGGAGGTCTCGTGGTTGCCGGATATGGAGGTGGTGAAGCCGACGGCGCCGGCTCGCATCGACTCCTCGACGTGGCCGACCATCATGGCCAGATCGTCGGCGTTGGCTTCCTCGGTGAAGGCCCGTTCGCCCATGGCCCAGGTCCGAAGTGCCGAGTGACCGACGTAGCCGGCGTAGTTGATGCCCTTGGGGGTTCGCTCGACGAAGTCCAGATACTCGGGGTAGGTCTCCCAGCTCCAGTCGATGCCGGCCGCCATGGCTTCGGCCGCGATGTCCTCGGCCCGTTCCAGGTTGCGGACCACCAGGTCCCGGGCATCGGAGCGAACCGGGGCCAGGGTGAACCCGCAGTTGCCCATGACGGCAGTGGTGACGCCGTGGAAACAGGAACACTCACCCAGGGGATCCCAGGCCAGCTGGGCGTCCATGTGGGTGTGGACGTCGACGAAGCCGGGGCTGACGATGTGGCCCTCGGCATCGATGGTGCGGGTCGCCTGCTGTCCGCTGAGATCGCCGATCTCGGTGATGACGCCATTGCTGACGGCGACATCGGCCTGGATGCCGGTGCCCCCGGTGCCGTCGACCACGGTGCCGTTGGTGATGATCAAGT
>CALACD010000094.1 GCA_937890445.1 uncultured Acidimicrobiia bacterium
CCGATCCTGGCCAACGGGAGCGACCTGATGGCAGACGTCGATTCTGTGCTGCTTCTCACCCTTCCGACGCTGCTGGCGTTGGCCGCAGTGTGGTTGGGCCGGGCATCCCGGGAAGCTCTACCCACCGATGACGAGGTGACCAACGCCGTCGAGGCGGAACGCAAGCGCCTGGGGGACCAACGACTGGCTCCGCTGCGGCTGTGGTTCGCGAGCCTCGTGGCCAAAGCGGTCGATCTCGACGGTGCGGTTCTGCCCACCGACGTCACGAAGACCTCGGTCGATCTCGATCTGAGAGACGCCGGCCCGGGCGCAGGGAGCGATGATGGTTACCCGTCGATCCTGGACGTGATGGAGCGTGACGACCTGGCCGAACGAGCATGGGTCGAACAGTCGCTGGCCATCGTGCGCGACGAGGTGAAGGCGCAGGAGCGACTCACCGACCTACAGGTACCGTTGCGCTGGTGTTGGGTCGGCCACGGTCGTCTCGTCTCGACCGGCTGGGGACTCGTCAGCTTCCACCGCGCCCAGCTCCATCTGGTGAACGCCAGTGATCTCGGTCGTCAGGTCGTGGTCGAGGTGCGATGGTTGGGCGGCCCCGGGGTGGGCCGGCGACGATCCCCGATGGTCAGTGTGGCGCAGGCCGAGGAAGCGGTCGCCGCTGTTCGGTTCCTCGATGCCGAGGTCGAGTCCTCGACGTCCGACCCGGGTGATCTCGAATGGATGGTCGAGGAATTGATGATGCGGGAAGCCACCCAGACAGCGACCGTGGGGATGCGAGTGTCGGATGCCATGATCGGTGCGATCCATCTCTCCCACGACGCCCTCCGCCGTCGAGGCCACGTTGGAGTCTTCGTCGATCACGACCGAGCCACCGGTCACGGGGCGTTCAGCCCGCGCTCGGCGACCTACCGGCGGACCGTTGCCGTCGATGCCACGCATCGACACCTGTCCGGCGTGCGGACACCGTGGCTACCCTCCGATCGTGCTGTCGGTATCCGGACTCGCTAAATCTCACGGTTCTCGCGTCCTGTTCCAGGACGTGACCTTCCGGCTGGCCAACGGGCGCCGCATCTGCCTCGTCGGCGGCAACGGCGTCGGGAAGACCACCATTCTGGAGATCATCGTCGGACTGCAGCCGGCTGACGCCGGCGAGGTCTCCAAGCAGAAGGACTGCCGGATCGGCTACCTGCCCCAGGAACTGACCGAGATGTGGGCGGGAACGGTCATCGAGGAGGTCCTCGGTGGCGCCGATCACATCCTGGGGTTGGAGGACGATCTGCGCCGGCTCGAACACGAGATGGCAGCGTCGAGCGGTGCCCGGCACGACGAGGTGTTGGTCCAGTACGGCGAGATCCAGAGTCGCTTCGAACAGTTGGGTGGCTACCAGGTCGAGGCCGAGGCTCGACGAATCCTCGGAGGTCTCGGTTTCACCGCAGCCGACATGGATCGACCGTTGGCCGACATGTCCGGTGGATGGCAGATGCGGGCAGCGCTGGCCCGGCTGCTGCTGCAGCGACCCGACGTGCTGGTGCTGGACGAGCCGACGAACCATCTCGATGTCGATTCGGTGCTCTGGCTCGAGCAGCAACTCCAGGCCTGGCCCGGCGCCTTGTTGTTCGTCTCCCACGACCGGGACTTCATCGACGCCGTGGCGGAACGAGTGATCGAGGTCGCCTGGCAGACCTCGACCGAATACGTGGGCGGCTTCGCAGAGTTCATCGTCCAACGCGAGGAACGGGTGCGGGCCGCCGAGGCGCAGGCCGCCAACCAAGCTCGAAAGGTGGCCGAGGTCGAGAAGTTCATCGACCGGTTCCGTTACAAGGCGACCAAGGCCCGCCAGGTGCAATCGAGGATCAAGACCCTCGAGAAGCTCGAAGCCATCGAAGTTCCGAAGATCGCCGACCTGAAGGTGAAGTTCGCGTTCCCCGAGCCGCGCCGATCGTCCCGGGTGGTCGTCGAGATCGTCGACGCCGACATCGGCTACGAGGGTGGCCCACCGGTTGTGACCTCGGTCTCGCTCGTGGTCGAACGCGGCGACAAGCTGGCCCTGATCGGGCCCAATGGTGCCGGCAAGTCGACCGTGCTCAAGGCCATTCTCGGAGACCTCCGTCCCACCCGAGGGACCGTCACCATCGGAGCCAACGTCGATGTTGCCTACTTTGCCCAGCATCAGGTCGATGCCCTGGATCTGAACAAGACCGTCGAGCAGGAATTCCGTCACAGCGTCGGCGAGCAGCAGAAGAACCGCAACCTTCGCACCGTGCTCGGATCCTTCGGATTCTCCGGCGATGCCGTCGACCGGCGGGTCGGTGACCTGTCGGGAGGAGAACGAACTCGGCTGGCGCTGGCCGAGACCATGTGCAATCCGGTCAACCTCCTGATTCTCGACGAGCCCACCAATCATCTCGATCTGCCGAGCTGTGACGTGCTGGAGGACGCACTGTCGGTCTATCCGGGAACCGTGCTGCTGGTCAGCCATGACCGGTACCTGATTCGCAACACGGCGTCAGCACTGGTCGAGGTGCGCGATGGCAAGGTGACGCAGCACCTCGACGTCGAGGAGCACGTCCTGGCGCCAACCGGGGTGTCGTCGACCAGTTCCCGTACGACGACGCCGACGGCGACCGGCCCGTCGAAGTCACAGCAGCGGCAAGCCGAGAAACGAGCCGAGGCCGAGGCCCGGAACGCCAAGAGCAGGAACACCAACGACCAACGCAAGATGCTGGCCCGGCTGGAGCGTCAGGCGATGCGGGCCGATGAGGTCGCGACGGCTCTGGCTGCCCAGCTCGCCGATCCCTCGGTCTATGAGGACAAGGCCAAGATGACCGAACTCATCGAAGCCCACGGCAGGGCCCAGGCCAAAGCGGCCGAGCTGATGGAGACCTGGGTGGCAGCGGCGGGGGAGTAGACAGGTCGGATCTCAGAGGCCGCCGAGGTTCAGCGCGTTGTTGATCACGCCCAGGTGGCTGTAGGCCTGAGGCACGTTGCCGAGTGCCCGTTTCTGATTGGGATCGAACTCCTCGGCCAGACAGCCGGTGGCCCCGGCCAATTGACACAGCTCGTTGAACAGTTCGACGGCGTCCGTGCGACGGCCCGTGATGGCCAGCGCATCGATCAGCCACGACGTCATCAGATTGAAGCCGCCCTCACGTCCGGGAAGGCCGTCATCCTCGTGGTACCGGTACACGGTGGGACCGTGGCGGAGCTCGCGCTCGACCGCCGCGACCGTGGAGACGAACCGCGGGTCCTCGGGCGGTATGAGCCCCCAGAGACCGATTGCCAGAACCGAGGCGTCGAGGTCGTCGCCGTCGTAGGCGGCGGTGAATGTTCCGCGTTGGTCGCTCCAGCCCTTGTCGAGCACATCGGCCGAGATCTCGTCTCGGAGATCGACCCACGCTGCCGGCTCACGATCGAGGAACTGATCGGCGATGGCGATGGCACGGTCGACCGTGACCCAACACATGACCTTGGAGTAGATGTGATGGCGAGGCGGTTTGCGGATCTCCCAGATGCCGTGGTCGGGCTCGTTCCACCGTCGGGAAACGGCGAGAACCATCGACTCCACCAGACGCCAGTGTTCCGCCGACAGTGCCTCCCCTCGTTGCAGCAGGGTGTGGACGAGGTCGACGATCGGGCCGAAGACGTCGAGTTGCACCTGGCCTTCGGCCGCGTTGCCGACGCGAACAGGGCGTGAACCCCCGTAGCCGGCCAGCTCGCTGATATCGGCCTCGGGTGGCAGGTGACGGCCGGTGACGTTGTAGAGCGGGGCCAGACGTTCCGGGTCGGAACGAGTCTCGAGAATTCCCAGCACCCAGTCCAGGTAGGCCATGCCCTCGGCATGGGAACCCAGCCTGGCCAGGGCCGATGCCGTGAAGGCGGCGTCACGCAGCCAGCAGTAGCGATAGTCCCAGTTCCGGACTCCGCCGAGATGCTCGGGAAGGCTGGTGGTCGCGGCAGCCAGTATGGCGCCGGTCGGCCCGTGACACAGACCCTTGAGGATGAGGGCGCTGCGTTGGACCAGATCTCGTTGCAGCTTGGGAAGCTCCAGTCTCTTGCTCCAGTGCTCCCAGAATCGGGTGGTGTCGTCGCGTCGATCCCGCTCGGGTCGAGCGTCGGCTCGCAGCGTGCCGGTGCCGCTGCGCAGCTCCAGAACGATCGGCTCGTCGCCGAGTTCGATGACGCCTCGGGCCGTCTGGTGCACGCCGTCCTGGGCGATGCTCCACGCGATGTCGGGGCCTCGAAGCACCATCAGGTCGGCGGTGCCCAGAACGACCACGCCGTCGTCACGTTGCTCGAGTTGCGTCGGAACCCGTCCGAAATCGAGCCGAGGGGCGAACTCGATGCGGACGGCGCCCTTGCCCTCGATCACTCGGATCAGATCTGATCGGCCGGCGAGACGGCGAGTGCGGCCGCTGGAGACATCGAGGTAGTCGGTGACGGTGAACGTGGCGAACTGGGTTTCCAGCACCATCGAGTCGGGAAGGTAGCGTTGGGCCGTGGCCGGGCTGGCATCGGCCGGATCGATGTCGAAGTAGCCGGCCGATGGCCCACCGAGAAGGTCGGCGAACACCGCAGCAGAATCGACCCGAGGAGCGCACATCCAGGACACCCGGGCATTGGGCGTGATGATGGCTGCGGTGCGGAGATCGGAGAGCATCGAGTGATCCTCGATGGGCACGAGGCCGGAGCCTCGAAGCCATTCACTGCGAAGCTCGCTCAACAATGCCAGGACCTGG
>CALACD010000095.1 GCA_937890445.1 uncultured Acidimicrobiia bacterium
CCCGACGAACTCCGGCGGGCCTTCAACCCGAAGACGCGCTTGCTGCTGCTCAACTCACCGCACAATCCGACCGGCAAGGTCTTCACCGCCGACGAACTGTCGCTCATCGCTTCGCTGTGTCATGAGCACGACGTGTTGGCCATCACCGACGAGGTCTACGAGCACCTGACCTTCGACGGCCACGTGCACCGCCCGCTGGCCACCTTCGATGGAATGGCGGATCGCACGCTGACCGTTTCCTCCGGCGGAAAGACCTTCTCGTTCACCGGCTGGAAGATCGGATGGATCAGCGGCCCGGCGCCACTGGTCAACGCGGTGAAGACTGCCAAACAGTTCCTCACCTTCGTCAACGGTGCCCCCTTCCAGCCCGCCATCGCTGTCGGCCTTCGCCTGGGCGACGACTACTTCCACCGGTTCGCCGCTGACCTCGAAGCCAAACGAGACCTCCTGGGAGGCTTCCTGACCGCCGCCGGGTTCGAGGTGCTGCAACCCCAGGGCACGTACTTCACCACCGTCGACATCCGCCCGGTCGGCGCCACCGACAGCATTCAGTTCTGCCTGGCACTGCCGGAACGGGCCGGAGTCGTCGCGGTACCCAGTGCCGTGTTCTACCAGGACCAGCGCGACGGCCGACATCTGGCGCGATTCTGCTTCGCGAAGAACGACCGGATGCTGACCGACGCGGGAGAGCGGCTGATCGCGGCATTCGGGTGACAACGCCCATCAGGGGACAGTGTTCAGGGGACAGTGTTCAGACGACCGGCTCCCGATCGGGAAGGCTCGGGTCCTGTGCGGATCGATAGTGCTGTACGGCTCGTAGCTCGCCCAGATTGGCAATGAACAACACGATGGCGGCAACGACCAACGCAGCGCCGGCCGCATACCGACTGACCGTCACCGCAACGCCGAGGGCGAAGATCACGAACAGTGCCAGCAAGATCTCGAGAACGAGCAGTCGGACCAACGCCCGCAACCGACGCCGGAAGAGCTGTTCGAGAAGCAGTGCCACCGCGCCGGCGCCGATGAGAGCAACGGCGACCCGAGCCTCGTCGATCAGCAGTACGAGCGCAACTGCCGTCAACAGCAGCGGGACCGACAGGGCAGCCCATCCGGCCAGCAACCAGCCGCTGGCAGCAGGAGGCGGAAGTGGAACCGCCGGGCCGCGCAGATGATCGCGCAGGCCAATGGCGGGCCCGTCGCCCCGCTCGATACGGCCACGAAGATCCACGAGTTCACTCCGCTGGCGGAGCAAGGAGGTGAGGCGGGCACTGTCGCCCGCCATGTCGTCGGCGCTCCCGGTCTGCTCGGCCAGCGGCAGCAACCGAGCCCGCTGCCGAATCTCCTCGTTGAGTGTTTCGATCACCTGGTCGACCTTGGCCTGATTGATCCGGTTGTCCATGGCCGACGGCGGGGGTGAGCCGTGCAGACCGGCGAAACCGAGCGGATCAGCCCACGACGACCGGATGTCACCAGTGCGATCGAACTTCGGGCCTGACGGCCCGCGTTCCCCGCCGGTCCGATCACGGGTGTCGAATCCCCACATGCCTCGAAACGAACCGAGCCATCCGTCGTCGACGTCCATCACCCGAAGATCCCAGTCCCTCAACTCGGGCCCATCGCCCGACGCTGCGTCGACGAACGGAGCACCGAGGGCGGGTCCGAGCCCTCGTTCCGTGGCCTCGTCGATGATGCCGAGCCAGCGCTGGGACCATCGCTGCGCTCGCAGCAGCCAACGCAACGACGGCACATCGATACGCGTCACGTAGTCGCCAGGCTGGAAGTACATGGCGTGCGAGCCCGCCCCGGGGAACAACACCGGTCGATCCTTCAGCTTGACCAGCTCAGGATCGCTCCAGTGACGACGCAGATCGGCGCCATGGAGGTCATGACTCGACGCGGCCACCCATTCCGGTCGCTCGGTTGCGGGATCGCAATACACCCAGGTCTGCTCCCAATCACCCTCGTGATCGTTCACTCCCCGATAGCTCGACCGCCAATCGTTCATGGCGTAGAAGTAGGCGTAGTGCAGCACCAGCCATTCGCCCTCGTGGAAGGCGCGGCCGTAACAGACCGGAGCGGTCGATGATTGGATGCGATCCATCTTCGTGGCCGCCGCCGTGGTCGTTCGTCGAGGTGTGGTGGGCCGAAGGAAGATCGACAACAGGAACAGTGCGTCGAGCACTCGGCCGAACAATCCCACCCGACCCAGACGAGGCGACAGCAGTTTACGGGCCGTTCGGCGGATCTCGTCGGAAACGACGGCCCGCCGTTCCTCGACGCTCACGAACCGCAGATGACTTCCCGGAGGCCAGCGGTGATCGAGCTCGGCCAGGGTGACCGAGTCGGTCGTGGACCCGTCCGGCAGGTGCAGGACACTGGCTTCGACATAGGCATCGACCGGGATCGGGAGGAACAGTTCGCGGGCGTCCATGCGCAGCACGGGCGCGTACCGTTGGAGCAGGTCGTGTTGCGCTCCCCGTTCCAACATCACCCGGTAGAACGTAGCCTGCACGATCGCAGAGACCGCCGAAGGAACCGAGGGTGCCAACCATGTCGATCTGGCTCGCAGACAACCCACCCAGCGAACGTTGGCCGCTGTACACCCGAGGCAGCATCGGCGAGGTCCTTCCCGATGTCATCCCTCCCCTGCTCTGGGACACCTACGGTCAGGAAGCCGAGAACGGGTTTCGAAGCGCCTGTCGCGACCTGGGTCTGTTGATGCCCGGTGACATCCCCGATGACGAACCCAGGACGATCCTCGGTGTCTTCGGCGGCTACTGCTACCTCAACGCCAGCTTCCTTCGCCTGCTCGGTGTACGGGCGCCCGGCGGGAGCGTGGAAGCCATCGAGCGGCAGTTCTTCGGCGAGTACGACGCACCCGCCTACGCGGAACGTCCCGGTGACCGGAACCGACGCTCGACGGCCCGACTGGCCAAGACCGTGCTCGAGATCCTGGGGGTCGGACACCTCGACGATCTCGAGGGCCTCGAGTCCGATCGGCGCCGCGTGGCCGCGTGGTTGGCGCAGTTCCCGACCGACGGCCCTGACGGAGCCCCGGCCGATGACCGGACTCTCCTCGACTACATGGCGGGCTTCAAACCACTGTTCGAACACCTTCTGCGACGGCACGTCGTCACCACCATGGCCGCAACGCTCGCCTCGGGAGCGGTGGGCGATCTGCTGACCAAGATCGGACATCAGGACCACCTCGCATCGATCCTGGGTGGCATCGGCGACGTCGACTCGGCCCGCCACGACCCGGACACCGAACACGTCCGACGGTCCCGCCGACGCAGCATCGCTGTGGCCGAGGTCCAGGCCCGGCTCAACCCCATCGATCGGCGACTCTTTGCCAAAGCCCTCCAGGCGACGAACGTCCATTCTCAAGCCCGAGAGCAGTCCAAGACCACGATCACCAACGGTGTTCGCGGCGCCCGCAGAGCCCATCGGCTGTTGGCCCAACGGGCCGCCGAGCGCGGTGGGAGCCCGAATCTGGAGCGATCGTGTCTACTGAGCTTCGACGAGTTCTCCCGGTACGTTGCCGATCCGACTCCGTGGGCCGATGTACTGGCCGAACGAAGCGAACTCCGCGAGTCGTTGACCGACCTGATCCCGCCCTTCTTCCTCGACGGTCAGGTTCTGCCCATCACCACCTGGGAGCGTCGAAACCGGTCATGAGATTCGACAACGGCATGGCGGACCATCGGCGCCACCCGAGAAACCGTGCTCGGCCAGCACACGGGCGGCCTCGCGGCGGGCGGCCCAGGCCTGCCGCAGCGG
>CALACD010000096.1 GCA_937890445.1 uncultured Acidimicrobiia bacterium
TCAAGCTAGCACCCTTCGCCATGTTCTCTGTGTTTCACAAGGTGAAACTTGTTAAAGTGGGCAACCGTTGGTAGAAAGACCGACGTAGCGCTGCCTCCACTCGAAACTCGAGAACGGATGCGACCGAAAGGAGCAAGATGAGGGTTTGGATTGATCAAGACCTTTGTACCGGAGACGGCCTGTGTGCCGAGATCGCTCCAGATGTCTTCTTCGGCATGGACGACGGGCTCTACTATGTGAAGGAGTCCGAGTCGAACTTCGGCGCCGAGAAACTGTTCGACGGGACGTCCAACCCGGCGGGAGCCGACGGTATGGCCCGGATCCCCGATGGCGGCCTGGACCGGGTCATCGAGTCGGCCGAAGAGTGTCCCGGAGAGTGCATCTTCATCGACGTCGACTAGGCCCGCCCACAACCCTGTCCGACCACCAGACCCGTCCTACACACCGATCCGCACCGAAGCCGCCACTGCGGCCGGCCGTCCGGCGAGCCGTATGCTCGACCGTTCCGGCCTCGCAAGCCCACACCTGCGGCATCCTGTCATCTCCGACCTGTCATCTCCGAGCTGTCATCTCCGAGATCCGGCGAGCCGAGCTCGCCAAAGAACTCCGCCCGAATGGTACGCACGAAAGGGAAACACCGATGAGCGAGACGCTTCGATCGATCGAAGAAATGAGCGAGGCGAGCTACGAGTACGGGTTCAGTTCCGATCTCGATACCGACATCGCTCCTCCAGGACTGAACGAGGACACCGTCCGACTCATCTCCTCCAAGAAGAACGAACCGGAATGGCTGCTGGAGTGGCGCCTCAAGGCGTATGAGGCCTGGAAGACCATGGAAGAGCCCGATTGGGCCAAGCTCGACATCGATCCGATCGACTACCAGGCGCTGAGTTACTGGGCTGCTCCCAAGAAGAAGCCGGTGCTCGAGAGCATGGACGAGGTCGATCCCGAGATCCGTGAGATGTTCGACAAACTCGGCATTCCGCTGCACGAGCAGAAAATGATGAGCAACGTCGCCATCGACGCCATCGTCGACTCGGTGTCGGTCACCACAACCTTCAAGGCGACGCTCGCCGAGGCCGGCGTCATCTTCTGCTCCTTCTCCGAAGCGGTGCAGGATCACCCCGAGCTGGTTCGAGAGCACCTCGGTTCGGTCGTGCCGGTGCGCGACAACTACTTCGCCGCACTCAACTCGGCCGTGTTCTCCGATGGTTCGTTCTGCTACATCCCCGCCGGCGTTCGTTGTCCGATGGAGTTGTCGACCTACTTCCGCATCAACTCCCAGAACACCGGCCAGTTCGAGCGCACGCTCATCGTGGCCGAGGACGATTCTCACGTCTCGTACCTCGAAGGATGCACGGCGCCCCAGCGAGACGAGAACCAGCTGCACGCCGCCGTGGTCGAACTGGTGGCCAAGGACCGTTCCGAGATCAAGTACTCGACGGTGCAGAACTGGTACCCGGGTGATGCGAACGGCGTTGGCGGCATCTACAACTTCGTGACCAAGCGGGGGCGGGCCCACACCGACGCAAAGATCTCCTGGACTCAGGTCGAAACCGGGTCTGCCATCACGTGGAAGTACCCGAGTGTCATTCTCCAAGGCGACCGGTCGGTCGGTGAGTTCTATTCCGTTGCCCTGTCGACCAAGCGTCAGCAGGCAGACACCGGCACCAAGATGATTCACATCGGTGCCGACACCACCAGTTCGATCATCTCGAAGGGCATCTCCGCCGGCAAGGGCCAGAACACCTACCGGGGTCTGGTGAAGGTGATGCGCTCCGCCGAGAACGCCCGCAACTACACCCAGTGCGACTCGCTGCTGCTCGGGTCCGACTGCGGGGCCCACACCATTCCGTACATCGAAGTCAAGAACGCCAGCGCCCAGATCGAGCACGAGGCTTCGACCTCGACGGTAGGCGAAGATCAGCTCTATTACTGCCGCCAGCGCGGCATGACCGAAGAAGACGCCATGTCGATGATTGTCAACGGCTTTTGTCGTGAAGTCTTCAACGAACTCCCGATGGAGTTCGCCGTTGAAGCTCAGCGCCTGCTGAGCGTGAGTTTGGAAGGAAGTGTCGGCTGATGTTGCATGTCGAAAACCTCACTGCATCGATCGGTGGAACCCCGATCCTCAAGGGCCTCGACCTCAGCGTCGGATCCGGTGAGGTCCACGCAATCATGGGCCCGAACGGCTCGGGAAAGAGCACGTTCGCCCATGCCCTCGCCGGCCGAGAGGGCTACGAGATCGGCGGCACCGCCGTCCTGGACGGGCACGATCTGTTGGCGATGGAGCCCGAAGCGCGAGCCGCCGCCGGACTGTTCCTCGGCTTCCAGTATCCGGTCGAGATTCCGGGCGTCAACAACATGTACTTCCTGCGTACCGCGCTCAACTCCGTCCGTAAAGCTCGCGGCGAGGACGAGGTCAGTGCAAGAGACTTCCTGGCCATCGCCAACGAGGCGATGGCACTGGTCGAGATGAAGCAGGATTTCTTGCATCGCGCCGTGAACGCCGGGTTCAGCGGTGGCGAGAAGAAGCGCAACGAAATCCTCCAGATGGCTGTCATGCAACCTCGGCTGGCCGTACTCGACGAGACCGACTCCGGGCTCGACATCGACGCCTTACGAGTCATTGCATCCGGCGTCAACTCGCTACGCGGACCAGATCGCTCGATGATCGTCATCACGCATTACCAACGGCTCCTCGACTACATCGAGCCCGACTTCGTGCACGTCCTCGTCAACGGAAAGATCGTCAAATCCGGCGACCGTACGCTGGCGTTACATCTCGAGGTCAATGGGTACGCCGATTTCGTCGACGGGAAGAACGAGGTCGACGGCCATTCCCTGTCCGGGGCCACAACGTGACCGCCGGCTCCGTCGCCACCTCCACCGCTCATCCGGCATCGGTTGCCGTGCTCGATCAGATCGCCGGCTACGAGCGCCCGACCAAGCGGGATGAAGCATGGCGCTACGCTCCCCATTCCCAGCTCGCGCAGCTGTCGTTCGGTCCCCCGCACACACCGGCGCCACCGTTGCCGGGCGATGTCGAGCAGCAGATCCCGGCCATCGAGGGTCCGACCATCGTGATCGTCAACGGAGTCTTCGACTCGGTGCATTCGAAACTCGGCGACTTGCCGACCGGCCTCGTGATCTCGAGTCTGGCTGCGGCGGCGACGATCGAGCCCGAGCGGCTCGACCGACACTTCCCACCCATGGCCCATGACGCCTTCATGGCAGCCAACCTGGCCTTCGGCACCGACGGCGCAGTCATCCGCGTTGGCGAGGGTGTCTGCCTCCAGACCCCCGTCCACATCGTCGACATCTTGGTCCCCGGCGAGGACCACAACGGCTCCTGCACCGGCGTGGTAATCGACCTCGGTCCGTCGAGCTCGGCCACCGTGATCGAGACACGAATCGGAGGCAGCAGTGCTGACCAGGAGGTTGCCGGAGGTTCGAATGTTCGGACGACCATCACACTGGCCGCGTCCGCTTCGTTGGAACACATCGTACTCCAGGACCTTCCCCGGTCGCTGGTTCATCTCGGGGCCGTCGAGGTCACCCAGGCCGAGGGCAGTGAGTTCCTCGGTCGTTCATTCAACATCGGAGCCTCGTTCGGTCGCATGGCCTACCAGGTCGAGCTCGTCGGCGACGGCGCACGGACCGAACTGTCCGGGCTGTTCTTCGGCCGGGGCGAGCAAGTTCTCGACCAGCAGATAACCGTCGTCCACGGAGCGAAGGACTGCGTGAGCACGCAGTCGTTCCGCGGGGTCCTCGACGACCAGAGCGTCGGCGTGTTCAACGGCGGAATCGACGTGCGGCCGGGGGCCGATGGCACCGACGCCACGCAGTCGAACGCCAACCTCCTGCTCTCGAATCGGGCCGAGATCAACACCCAACCCCGGCTCGAGATCCTCGCCGACGACGTTGCCTGCAAGCATGGAGCCACCGTCGGTCAACTCGACGAGACGGCGCTGTACTACATGCGTTCACGTGGAATCCCGGCCGAGGAGGCACGACGACTGCTGATCAACGCCTTCGCCGATCAGACGCTGGAGGGGGTCGGCATCGAGACGATCCGAGACTGGGTGATTCAGCGATTGGGGCACACCGATGACTGATTCCATCGTCAAGATCGAATCCTCCCGACGGTTCACCTTGCCCCGGTCGTGCGAGGTCACCATCGTCCCTGCCGGTCATCGGATCACCCTGCCCGAAGGCGAGAAGGTCAAGATCCTCCAGGCACTCGGGGGTACCGCCACGGTCACCACCGCCGACGGAGAAATGGCCCGCCTCAGTCGGGCCGATTCGATCGAATTCGGTCTCATCGAGGCACCAACCGCCCCCACGACGGGCGACGGTTCACCCGGCGACTTCGACGTCCAACACGTGTGGGACGCAGCGACCACCGTCTATGACCCGGAGATCCCGGTCGACATCGTCGAACTGGGACTGATCTACAGAGTCGAAGCGGACCAGTTGCCGAGCGGGAGCTGGAAGGTCGACATCGACATGTCGGTCACCGCTCCCTTCTGCGGAATGGGCGACATCCTGCGTCAGGACCTCCACGACGCGGTGGCCGCCCTCTCCGGGGTCGAGACGGTTGCGGTGCAGCTGGTGTTCGACCCCCCGTGGGACGTCTCCCGCATGTCCGATGTGGCTCGCCTCGAACTGGGAATGATGTGACCGGACCGATCCTGACGAGTCCCGACGACCGCGAGGACGAGACGGCCACGACCCCGGCTGACCCGAAGCCCGAGGCACCGAGGCCCGAGGTCGAAGGTACGGATGTCGACGAGGCCATGATCACGAATGCGCTACGAGGCGTGATCGACCCTGAGCTCGGCGACAACGTCGTCGATCTGGGCATGGTCAAGCGCTACGAACGCGGCGCCGACGGCGTCATGCACATCACCATTTCGTTGACAACGGCCGGGTGCCCGTTGCGAGCCCAGTTGATGCGCGACGCCAAGGCCCGGGTCGGCTCCCTTCCCGGCATCGATGCCGTCAAGATCCACTTCGGCGAGATGACGTCCCAAGAACGTAGCGATGTGATGGCACGAGCTCGTTGGAAGGCCCGAGACAACGCGCTCGAGACCGACATCCCGGCCACCTGCCGCATTCTCGCCATCTCGTCGGGCAAGGGCGGAGTCGGCAAGTCGTCGGTCACGGCCAACCTCGCCGTCCTCCTCGCCGACCGCGGCTACACGGTCGGTGTCCTCGACGCCGACGTCGGAGGATTCTCCATGCCTCGGCTACTCGGCATCGACGGCCAGATCGAAGGTCAACGTGCCGGCGAGGGCAAGACCGTCATGAAGCCGGTCGCCCGAGCCGTGGGTGCCGGGATGCTCCGCGTCGTGTCCATGGGGTCGATCGCCGGATCGAACGAGAGCGAAGCCATCATGTGGCGTGGACTGATGCTCAATCGCGCCGTGCAGCACTTCCTCGAAGACGTTCAGTGGGGCAGCCTCGACTACCTCCTGATCGACATGCCCCCGGGTACCTCGGACATCCAGATGGGTCTCGCCCGAATGCTGCCCCGAACCGACGTGCTCATCGTCACCACTCCAGCAACGGCGGCCCAGCAGGTTGCGGCTCGGGCCGCCGACATGGCCCGGAAGGGGTTCCTGCGAGTCGCAGGGGTCATCGAGAACATGGGTCCCTCGGTCGGACCCGATGGAACGATCACGGCGGTGTTCGGTTCCGGTGGTGGTCAAGCACTCGCCGAGGCGATCGGTGTTCCGCTCCTGACTTCGATTCCCCTCGACGCTGGTGTTGCCGCCGGCGGCGACCGTGGCATGCCGGTCGCCCTCGAGCATCCCGACGCCTCGGCCAGCGCGGTGTTCGCCGAACTCGTCGAGACCATCGTCACCGACGTGGCCCCGCCGGTCGAGATCGCCGAATGCAGTCTGCGTGGCGCGCTCGTTCGCGCCGGCGCCGACCTGGAGGGGGCCCGACGCCGCGCCGAAGGCCGATGAGCGCGAGCCCCGTCGCGTTCAGGCGCTGAACCTTCCGACCCCGTACCGTTCACTCTCGGTCGGCGGACGGTTCGGTAGCCTTGCGTCGCGGAAGGAGTTCGACGAGCTGCGCGTTCTCGATCGGATCGAGGACCGCGTGCTGGACACACGCCGGAACCATCTGCCCGACTTCCGGGTGCGGCATGGAGTAGGCACAGGCTTGCAGCCGCTCGACCGTGCCGATCAGTTCCTCGGGCGGCACCGTGCCGCGCTCGAGATGGTTCCATGCAGCGGCGGTGTCGGCTGCATCGATGAACCGGTGCATGACGAACGTCGTCGGATGGATCCCTCCGCCCATTGCCCGTAGCCCGCCGGCACGACCCAGAAAACGACCTGCCACCCCGATCGCGGCGGGCACGACACTCGGGTGAGATGCAACGGCTCGGGCAATCCGCAGCGAACGGCCGAGCAGTGGTCCGTGGCCGAGCGGCCCGGAGAAGGCCTCGAAGAATCGGTCGCGTGCCGCGAGGTCTCTCGAGTCGACGTCATCGAGCACCGGTACGTAGCGGTCGCCGACGAACCCACCCCACGTCACCCGGTTGCAGCGAAGATCGCCGAACTGGAGCGCCCGGAACGGCAGCCGTGTCCCTGCGCCATCCTCGACCCGGGCCCAGACATCATCGTCGCCGAACCCCCGGTAACCGGGCTGCCAACGGTTCTCGTGGCCGAGATAGGCCGCGGGCTGGAACGAGAACATCCGGTATCCGATATGACGGTTGCGGCCAATGACACCTGCGACTTCGTCGAGGTTGTCGGGCGTCACCGTCATGTTGTGGGCCAGATAGGAGGTGATGCCGTGATCGCGGCGAAGTCGCTGGAACATCTCGGCCACCCGGGCCCGTTCACCATCGAGCTCAGCTTCCGACACCGGTCGAGGCACCGAGCGGCGACCCTGCATCGTCGAGTCGATGTGGATCGCGAACGAGAGTTGCTCGAACCGACGCTTCCCGTCGGGACCCAGAGCCAGGGCCCGAAGGTAGTCGTCGTCGAAGTCTCCGTGACTGAAGCTCATCGGTACCCGACCGTTGGCCGACATGGCCAGCAGCGCCGCTGCATGGTCATCGGGATCGAGCAAGGACACCTCTCCTCCGATGAGCTGTGCGTAGGCGCCGGGGCCACGCACCGAACGGGCGAAGGCCATCTGGTCATCGACGTTGTCGATCGTGTGAGGCCCGTCGATCCGGACCCGGTTCGCATCGGTCGAGTGGTAACACGGACGGCATCCGAAATTGCATTGCGGGAACACGCCATGGGTCCCCTCGCACCCGGTACTCCGCCGCCCGAGCACCTGGGCCGGTGTTCGCGCCACTTCGGGGAGTTCGTCCCAGCGACGCTGCAACGCCGTGGCGACCTCGGGGGACACGAGACGGGTCGCGTGATCGAGACGACGCAGCAGGGCGGAGAATTGGGCCATGTTCATGTTCGATGCACCCAGACCCAGGATCGGTGCGCTGTTCCCCCCGGACACTCAGAAACGAGACCGCCATCGGCCCGCAATGGCCAGGGCCAGGACCGGCGGGGCGAGAAACAGCAGCG
>CALACD010000097.1 GCA_937890445.1 uncultured Acidimicrobiia bacterium
GCTCCCACGTGAACGACCGGCCATCAGAACGACCAAAATGCCCATACGCCGCCGTCTGCGAATAGATCGGCTGACGCAACTCCAGATGATCCAGAATCGCACCCGGACGCAGATCGAACACCTCGTTCACACAACCCGCGATTTTCACCGGATCGATGTTCTCGGTCCCGAACGTCTCCACCATCACCGACATCGGACGAGCCACACCGATCGCATACGCCACCTGCACCTCACACCGATCCGCCACCCCCGCCGCCACCAAATTCTTCGCCACCCAACGCGTCGCATACGCCGCCGAACGATCCACCTTCGACGGATCCTTCCCCGAAAACGCACCACCACCATGACGAGCCGACCCGCCATAGGTATCCACGATGATCTTCCGACCCGTCAACCCCGCATCACCCACCGGCCCACCGATCACAAAACGACCCGTCGGATTGACCAACACCTCAAAATCGTCATCGGCAAACCGCTCCGGCACCACCGGACGAATCACATGCTCGATCAAATCCGGACGAATCATCGAATCACGATCGATCCCATCATCATGCTGGGTCGAGATCAACACCGTCCGCAACCGAACCGGCACCCCATCCTCATAATCGAACGTCACCTGCGTCTTGCCATCCGGACGCAGATACGGCACCGTCCCCGCCTTACGAACATCAGCCAAACGCTCCGCCATCCGATGCGCCGTATGAATCGGCAACGGCATCAACACATCGGTCTCGGAACACGCGTAACCGAACATCATGCCCTGATCACCGGCACCCTGCTCGTCATAGGCATGGGTCGCCCCCGACCCGCCCCGCAACTCCTCGGACTTGTCGACACCCTGCGCAATATCGGCCGACTGCTCATCGATCGCCACCATCACCCCACAGGTATTCCCATCGAACCCGTACGACTCCTTGTCATACCCGATCCGCGTGATCGTCGAGCGAACCACCGACGGAATGTCCACATACGCACCCGTGGTGATCTCACCGGCAATGATCGCCATCCCCGTCGTCACCAACGTCTCACACGCCACCCGAGACATCGGATCCTGCGCCAACAACGCATCCAGAATCGAATCAGAGATCTGATCCGCCATCTTGTCCGGATGACCCTCGGTCACCGATTCAGACGTGAACGTGATCTTACTCAAAGGAACCTCCTCGGGTTACGGCACGCTGGGCTTCCTGCGTGGTCAACACTCACGCCACCCCACGGGCATCAGAAGCGTAGTGCTGTTGGAACCACTCGTAGCTGCTGGCCAGTCCTTCGGCCAGGCCGATGGTGTGCTTCCAGCCGGCATCGTGCAGTTTCGACACGTCCAACACCTTGCGGGGCGTGCCATCGGGCTTGGAGGTGTCGAACACCAGCTCGGCCTCGGGATAGACGGTGTCTCGCACCAGTTCGGCCAGCGACTTGATGGACTGATCCTCACCAGTGCCGACGTTGATGTGTTGTTCTTCGGAATAGTGATCCATCAGGTGGACGCAGGCCGAGGCGAGATCGTCGACGTGGAGGAACTCGCGCATGGCCGAGCCCGTCCCCCAGATCTGCACCTCGGGGTTGCCCGACACCTTGGCCTCGTGGAACTTGCGGACCAGGGCCGGAATGACGTGCGATGCCTCGAGATCGTAGTTGTCGCCGGGCCCGTACAGATTGGTGGGCATGGCCGAGATGAAATCGTCGCCGTACTGGCGGCGGTAGGTGGCGCACAGCTTGATACCGGCGATCTTGGCCAACGCATAGCCCTCGTTGGTCGGCTCCAACGGTCCCGTCAACAGCTGGTCTTCGGTGATCGGCTGCTGCGCCTCGCGGGGATAGATGCAACTGGAACCGAGATACAACAACTTCTTGGTTCCCACCATGTGGGCGGCGTGCACCACCGTGCCGTGAATCATCAGGTTGTCGTAGAGAAACTCGGCCGGCCGGGTCGAGTTGGCATAGATGCCGCCCACCGTCCCTGCCACCAGATAGACGTACTCGGGCCGATTCTCCTCGAACCAGCCGTGCACCTGGCTCTGGTCCCGCAAGTCCACCTCGTGGCGGGTGACCGTCAGCAGGTTGGTGTAGCCGTCGGCTTCGAGCCGCCGCATCAGGGCCGAGCCCACCAGGCCCCGGTGCCCGGCCACATAGATGGGGGCGTCCTTGGCCACCGGCGCCCCCGGTGTGACCACCACGGGCTTGATCTGATCGTTCATGGGCGCAGGCCTCCTGACAACAAGTCCATCTCGCTGTCCACCATTCGGCAGACCAGCTCGGGAAACAAGACCTCGGGCTGCCAACCAAGCTGTTCTCGGGCCTTCGAGGGATCACCCAGCAGATGATCGACCTCGGACGGTCGGAAATAGCGAGAATCGACCTCGACGTGCTGCTCCCAGTCCAGGCCCACACGATCGAAGGCCATCTGGCAGAACTCCCGCACTGTGTGGGCCTCGCCGGTGGCAATCACGAAATCCTCAGGGGTCTCCTGCTGCAGCATCCGCCACTG
>CALACD010000098.1 GCA_937890445.1 uncultured Acidimicrobiia bacterium
GATCATGCGGGCTGAAACCTCCGGCAGAAGCGACATCAAGTCAGACACACGTCAGTTGTGCGTTTGCGGTCGTGATTATGGAGTGGGTCGACCCAAGCCCGGCGCAGATTCCATGAGCATGGTGCAAGACTCCCTACTGACACGAGAGCTGACTGCATGTATATTGCATGCATGGCCAACGTTCAGATTCGAGAAGTGCCCGACGACATCCACAACGAACTCGTCCGACGAGCCGAACGCGCAGGCCAGTCCCTGCAGCAATACCTGACAGCTCAGTTGGCCTCGATCGTGGCCACTCCAACAATCGACGACGTGCTCGACAGAATCGAGAACCGGTCAAAGGGCACCCTGTCGAAAGCTGACGCTGTTGCGGCGCTCGAGGACGAACGTGCTCGTCGTTGACGCCTCGGTGATCGCCCCAGCAATTGCCGACAGCGGTCCAGACGGCGACGCGTGCCGAGCCCGAATCAAAGGTCAACTGCTTGCAGCACCTGACCTGCTTCGCTTGGAAACAATGTCGGTGTTGAGGCGGCAACTGGCGAACGGTTCACTGAGTTCTGAGCAGGCGACGAACGCGCTGGACGATCTGTTGGACCTTCCGCTCGCTGTCTACCCCACCGCCCCCTTGCTGCGCCGTGGTTGGGAAATGCGAGACAACGTCACGGCCTACGACGCCTGTTATATGGCTCTCGCCGAGGCCTTGGATTGCACGCTCCTGACGGCGGACATCCGTCTCGCCAACGCTCCCGGCACCCGCTGCCAGATCGAGACCCTCTGACGCCAAGACGGGCGTCCACCGCAAGCCAGGAACGATCGCACCTCCACCGTTAACGCACCGGCGCGATGCGGGCCGATCCTCTAGGTCCGTCGCATGTTGAGCCCACAGACAGTCGCATGAAAGTCGGCAGAGGCTTGATGGCACAATGAAACGCACGACCGACAGCCCCGATCGGGCCGCGACACCAGAGAGGGGACGTTCCGGAGTGGAGTATCGATTGTTGGGTCCGGTCGAAGCGGTTCGCGACGGCACCTCGATCGATCTCACCGCCCGTCAACGAGCACTCCTGGCTCTGCTGTTGATCCATGCCAACGAGGTGGTGTCTGCCGATCAGATCATCGACGACCTCTGGCGGCCCGCAGTCGACAAGGACCGCCAAAATGCTCTCTGGGTGGTGATCTCGCGTCTCAGGGCCTTGCTCGAACCGGACCGCGAGAAGCGCACGGACGGCACGATTCTCCTCACAAAGCCACCTGGCTATTCAGTAGCGGTCGAGCCCAATGCCCTCGATGTGCACCGATTCATCTCCCTCGAACAACAAGCTCGTGCGCTCATCGATGCCGACCCTGCGGGAGCATCGGGCCTGTACCGGGAAGCGCTGTCCCTGTGGCGAGTGCGAGCGTTGGAAGAGTTCGTCTACGACGATTGGGCGATCGCCGAGATCGCCCGCCTCGAAGAGCTTCGCCTCACCGCCATCGAGGGACGGATCGACGCCGACCTTCGGTGCGGCAAGGCCCAGGAGCTCATCAGCGAGTTGGAGAGCCAGGTGCGCCTCAACCCGCTTCGTGAGAAATTGGTTCGACTCCACATGCTGGCGTTGTACCGAGCCGGCCGACAGGGCGACGCGCTTCGATCGTTCGCCGATCTGCGAAGTCGCCTCTCCGAGGCAGTGGGGCTCGATCCAGCCGCCGAGAGCCAACGCGTCGAGGAACTGATCCTCCTCGATGACCCGAGCCTGACGCTCTCCGACGTCGTCCCGCCTGGACCCACGGCAAGCGTTCGGGGCTACGAACTTCGAGAGCAAATCTCCTCAGGACCGTGGAGCACGGTGTACCTGGCCTTCCAGCCGGTGGTCGGACGCGAGGTCGCGATCACGATCGTCGAACAGGGCGTGGCGAACGAGCCCGAGTTCATCCGCCACTTCGAACACGAGGTCCGCATCGTTGCAGCTCTCGAGCACCCCCGCATCGTCCCCATCTTCGACTTCTGGCGTGAACCGAACGCTGCCTACCTGGTCACCCGCCACTTCCCCGGCGGCACACTGAGCGACCTGCTGAGCGCCGGACCGCTGTCGGAAACGCAGGCACATCGCGTGATCGAACACGTTCGTGCTGCCCTCAACGCTGCGCACCAACGGGGACTGACCCACGGGGGCATCGGGCCCGAGAACGTCATGATCGACGACGATGGCAACGCGTACCTGGGCGGCTTCGGGATTCACTCCGCAGAACGGGTCGGCACGTTGTCGAAAGCGCCCGACGCCCTCGGCAGCGCACGAGCAAGCGAGGACCTTTCCGCACTCGAATCGCTCGCCACTTTCGTCGGCGAATCGGAGCGAAACCTCGATCGGGACACGCCGACCCAATCCGTTGCACCGTACGAACCCCGAAACCCATACCGAGGGCTCCGCCCGTTCGATGAAGCCGACCATGAGGTCTTCTTCGGTCGAGAGCGCCTAGCCGAGCGGCTACTCGTTCGTCTCGGTCAAGGAGGGCCGAGAGGACGTTTTGTCGTCGTGGCCGGTCCGAGCGGTTCGGGAAAGTCCAGCGTCGTGCGAGCCGGCGTGATCCCGGGCTTGCGTCAGGGAGCAATCACCGATTCTGAGCACTGGTTCTTCGTCACCATGACACCAGGTGACCATCCTATCGATGCACTCGCGGAGGCGATGCGCCGGGTCGCTGTCAACCCGCCGAGCGATCTGGTCGAGCACTTGGCGACACTCGGGATTGCGGCAACCGCAGAACGTTGCAGCCCAGATCCAACGGCACAGACCCTCATCGTCATAGATCAGTTCGAAGAGCTCTTCACACGTTCATCAGACGCGGAATCGTCAGCGTTTCTCGATGCCCTGGCCCTGGTTGTTTCCGATCGCCATTCAGGTGTGAAGGTCCTCGCAACCCTGCGGGCTGACTTCTTGGATCGTCCCCTCCAACATTCGGGCATCGGGCCGTTGCTGCCACTCGCCACCGAGATGATCACGCCCATGGATCCAGCCGAGTTGGAGCTCGCCATCACCGGCCCTGCGAGAGCTGCCGACGTTGGGTTCGAACCTGGCCTCGTTGCTTTGATCGCTGCGGAGGTCTCCAATCGTCCGGCCGCCCTGCCATTGCTGCAGCACACACTCACCGAACTGTTCGATCGCCGTCTCGGGCTTCTCCTCACGATCGCTGCCTACGAGGATCTGGGCGGTGTGTCTGCCGCGTTGGCTCGGCGCGCCGAGCAGATCTACGGACGCCTCTCGCCCACCGATCAGACCGTCGCACGCAACACGCTCCTCCGATTGGTGACCGTGACCGATGGTGCTGCCGACACGCGCCACCGAGTCCCGGTGCGTGAACTTGAGGGAGTCGGATCGAGCGTGGCCCATGTGCTGGGAGCATTCGGCCATCACCGCCTCGTCACCAAGGACTCCGACCCCATCAGCCGAGAGCCGACGGTCGAGGTGACTCACGAAGCCCTGCTCACCGAATGGGAACGTCTCGCACGCTGGCTCGAGGAGGCGCGAGATGACCTCCACGCCCGCCGCAGGCTCGGGGTTGCTGTCAACGAGTGGATCACGCATGACGAGCTTCCCGACTATCTGATGACCGCGGCTCCACTCGATCGCGTTCGACACTGGATCGATCGCCCTCCTCTCCAACTCGACGAGTCCGAGCGACGGTTCCTCATGGCATCGACCACCGCAGCGACCGCATCGCTCGAAGCGGAGCAGGGCCGTCTTCGGCGACTCCGACTCATGGTGCTCGCCACCTCGTGCGCTCTTGTGGTCGCTCTGATTGCCGGCGGCCTTGCTGTTTGGCAGCAACGGCGCGCAGATCGGGCAGCAGACCAGGCGAACGAGGCAGCTGCTTCCGCCGAGCTTGCTGCTCTGTTGAGCCGGTCAGCGGCCACTATCGACGAAGATCCTGAGCTGGCAGTGTTGTTGGCGCTCGAAGCACGAAGGCAGTCACCCGGGTCCGACGCAGACCGGGCGCTCCTCCAAGCATTGGGTGCCTCACCGGTCGTCAGCCGAGTAGCTGTACGCGATCTGTTGGTCGACGACTGTTGGCCCTTCAGCGGAATCACTGACCAGACCCACGGATCGGTGGAGTTCGCCACGGTCGATGGGCGCATTCTCAGCCGCGACACTCGCACCGGCGACGTTGTCGACAACGGCCTGCCCCCAGCTCCCTGTGCACTCGGCACGCGAGACGCCACGAGTGCAGGTGCCATCTCCATCGACCTGCGGACGATTTGGCGGGGAGTGAATTGGGAGCAGGCGTTCATGTTCGATACTCCAACCTTCCCAATCGAATCCAGTGCCGACCTATTCATCACGACCAGCGACACCATCGACGGCCTTGGCCCGGGGACGCTGGACTTCCGCGACACCGAAACCGGGCGACCCTTCGCCACGCACCAGCTCGTTGGCAACCAACTCGGGTGGGACATCTCTCCCGATGGAACGCTCCTCGCCGGCAGTATCTGGACTCCCGATGCGCCCAGCGGGGAGAGCCGACTGCTGATCTTCGACACCACCACCGGACAACTACTCGAAGACATCGTCTTCGAAGGCGCCATCGGAGCACTTCGATTCAACCGCACCACCGGGCACGTACGATTGGCATTCTTCGGTGGCCGGATCGTCACGATCGACCCTGCCGCGGGGTCGATCGTCGAGGCATTCGACACCAACGCGTTCGGCGAGGTGTTCGACATCGGTGTCCGGCCCGACGGCACGATCGTGGTCGTCGAACGCACGGCGATCGTCGTGATCGACCCTACGACGGGCTCGGCGGAACCAGTCGTCGAGCTCGATCGAGTCGCCGACGCTTGGGTCCGCGAGGACGGCATCGTCGTCATCCGATCGACCGGTACCGGCCTCGAAGTGTACGACACGGCCGCGTCCGCGTTCGTCGAACACAGCTGGGCAGTCCCGAGGGATGCGCACGTTTCGGTGAACGACGGCTGGGCGGCTGCGCTCGACACATCAAACGATGTCGTCGAGATCATCGATGTGGCCAACGGTGACCGATCGACGGTGCGACTCCGCACGACCTCAGGCGAACCCTTCGATGCCCGGGCCGCCTACGCTGACGATGCAGGGCTCTGGGCGATCTCGGCGCAGCACACGATCGCACGATTCATCGATGGCGAGATGGTCAGCGAACTGGCCATGGGAAGCACGACCAACGTCGATGGTGTTCCGCTCCTCGCCTCCCAAACCGGCACA
>CALACD010000099.1 GCA_937890445.1 uncultured Acidimicrobiia bacterium
CATGGCAGTGAAGATGGTTGCGACGAACAAGACCGCTCGCCGCGACTACGAGATCACCGAGACCTTCGAGGCGGGTATCGCGCTACGGGGCGTCGAGGTGAAATCCATGCGTGAGTCCAAGCTGCAGCTCAACGACGCCTACGCTCGCTTCGAGCACGGCGAGCTCTACGTGGTCGGATTGCATCTGGCGACCTACAGCAAGGCCAGCACCCAGGGGATGGCCGACCCGGTGCGAAAGCGCAAGCTCCTCCTCCATCGTCACGAACTGGATCGGCTCTCCTCGAAAGTCAACCAGGATCGGTTGTCGCTGGTACCCATGGCCATCTATTTCAAGGACGGTCGGGCCAAGTTGGAGCTGGGCTTGGGACGCGGCCGCAAGACCGTCGACAAGCGTCAGCTGATCGCCACCCGCGATGCCGATCGTGAGGCTCGCCGCGAGTTGGCGGCCCGGAATCGCCGCTGAGCCCCACCCGCCGTTGCGCTGCCTCCTCACCTCGCATCGCCGACCAAGCTGGTCGACGATCGACAGCCGGGTTCCGTCGGCGAAACGCGATCAGCTGTTGATCGGGGGCGCGGTCGCCGCCAACACACCTGCGCCGGCGAGTCGCTCGAGATTCTGCCGCAGCGCATCGAGGCACCATCACATCCCGAGCTTTCGTTCGACGATGGCGTGATACATGACGTGTGCTTCCCTGTGCCTGTTCGACACCCTGTCTTGCTCGATGCAAGTCACACGCCCCGAACCCATCCCCCTGACTTGCTTCATGCAAGAGAGAGGCGAAAACAGCTACGGTGGCCCCATGCCTCAACGCACGGACTTCTCGGCCATGGCCTGCTCGATTGCTCGGAGCTGGGATGTGATCGGCGAGCCATGGACACCTCTCATCCTCCGCGATCTCGTCGTCGGTCTCCATCGGTTCGATCAGCTCACCACCGACCTGGGCATCGCTCCCAACGTGCTCACGACCAGACTCGAGACATTGCAGTCGGCCGGCGTGATCGAACGGCGCCCCTACTCCGACGGCGGTCGCACCCGCCACGACTACCACCTGACCGACATGGGCATGGACCTGGTGCCCGTCGTCGTGGCCTTGACCAACTGGGGCGATCGCTGGCTGAGTGCCGAGACACCGCCCGCCGTCTTTCGGCACCTGGGGTGTGGCGACGCGCCGATCACGGCCACGGTCTCGTGCTCGAGCTGCGGCCAATCCCTGACCGCCGAAGGTCTGGAAGTTCAGCGTGGACCGGGAAGTCGCCGCGGCCCCGGCACCCAGATCATCGGCGACGCCCTCCACCAACCATCCTGAGTTCGACGGTCACATGCAAGGGTGCTCCGGATCTCAGGTGGACGGGTAGTTGGAGAAGCCGCGCCCCGTCTTTCGGCCCCAGCGCTTCTCCGCCACCATCTCGGTCAGCAACGGCGACGGCTTGTAGCGCTCCTCGCCCGTCATCTCGTGCATGGCTTCCATTGCCATCAAGGTGACGTCCACACCGGCCATGTCCATGATCTCGGTCGGACCCATGGGCCAGTTGCATCCCAGCTTCAGAGCAGTGTCGATGTCTTCGGCACTGGCGACACCCCGGTGGATCAGATTGGCCGCCTCGTTGTAGAGCAGACACAGGAAACGATTGACGATGAACCCGGGCACATCGGCGATCAGGATCGGTTGCTTGCCGAAGCCCTCGCACAGCGCCACCGAACGCTCGGCCACCTCATCGCTGGTCTGCTCGCCCCGCACCACCTCGACCAGGCGCATCAGCGGCACCGGGCTGAAGTAGTGGGTGCCGATCACGCGTTCGGGATGGTTGGTGGCCGAGGCGATCTGGGTGATGGGCAGCGTCGAGGTGTTGCTGGCCAGGATCACCTGTGGTGGGCAGGAACGGTCGAGGTCGGCGAACACCTGCTGCTTGAGTTCGAGGTTCTCGAACACCGCCTCGACCACCATGGCGGCGCCGTCGACACCGGCGTCGGTATCGGTCGTGAAATCCAGCGCAGACAAGATCCCACCACACTGCTCGGATGTCAGCGTCCCTTTGGCCACCTTGCGCTCCAGAAACCCGGTGATGGCAGCCATGCCTCGCTCGACGGACTCTTGGCTGGTGTCGATCAAGGTGACTCGATGACCGGCTTCGGCTGCCATCTGAGCGATTCCCGCCCCCATCGTCCCGGCTCCGACCACGGCAATCTTCTCTGCCTTCTCTGCGTTCATGCTCGGAGCGTAGTGACCCCCGCCGACTCGGCGCCGAACGGTCGTAGCGATCAACGCCCGAACCATCGAACCGTCGACCGGGGTGCTACGACTCTGGAGGCAATGTGCCGATAGGCTGACCAGTCCCTTCGGGGGTTGTTACTTGAAAAGAGAGACGTTTCCAGCAGAAGCGTTCTCTTCTCCACTCGGGGCTGACCGGTTTCGACGTCGAGACGAGGATTCGTTTGTGCGACTCGAGTTGCTCAGACTCGTAAAACGGGGCTCATTAGAAGCGCCAACAAGGCTGACTTCGCTCTCGCCGCCTGATCTAATCAGGTAGTCAGAGGAAAACTGCGAACCGTGAGGTCACGCGGGGCCTGATCACTGCAGCCCGGCAACAGAAGCAGTGGTGGACGGTGGGAGAGACCACTGACAGCAAGGCAAAGACCGCTGACATTGGGGAAAGACCCAGGGGTGGGTTCTCTCGGGAACCACCGGACCCGGCCGGCTGACTGCCCAAACGTCAGTGTCTCGGGAATAGTCGTAGCACGGGCGATGATTCCTCGGCGGACGGGGGTTCGATTCCCCCCAGCTCCACAACTTCATACGCAAACGTTTCCCGGGATCCGCCACTGTGCGGATCCCGGCTCGTTTACCAGGACTCTTGTCCTGGCAGAGTCCCGTGGCGTGGTGACTCGTCGGCCCAGAGCAGAGATTTGCGCTGGCTCGTTCGACGTGACACCCGGTAGCGCATACGTGCCGGGAGCGCTCGGATTCGGCCGCTGGGAGATGTTGTGATTACGAGCTACCGAATCAGCCTCGCGACCCGACTGACTTGACATGCTCCCGAGTGGTGGTGCTCGGCTCAGGTTCGGGATCATGCGCTGGGTTTGCGGCGCTCAGAGCTCAGTAGCTGGAATCTGGGTGGCTTCGCAGTTCGGTGTGTCGCTCGAGGGCAGCGAAGTCCACATCGGCATGGAGGAGTTCCGCGCCCGCCCGAGGGCAGCAGCTTCGTCGAAATCAGCGGGGGCGTCGGCAACATCGTCGACCGGTTGATCAGCCGCCGCTTGTCAGCGCCGAACAACACTGCGTGCCGCCCGAAGATCCGCTCGGCGTCCGGTATCGGGAGCGCTTTCGCGGCTCGCTCGCTTGGGCGCCGAGCAACCGATGTCAGTGCTACACGTCGAAGATCGGAATTGATCCTCCGGCAACGTCAGCCACCTGTTCGGTGTGTGCACGATTCGAGGTGACCACAGCGTCACCCCGGCGCTCGACTCCTTCGACAACTGCGACGTCCACGATGTCGATCAGACCGCTTCGGCCGATCAATGTTCCGACCGTACGGGCCTGGGGCTCTTGCATGCCTTCGATCCGACAGCCTCTGAGCAAACGTGAGGTCTGGTGTTGCGGCCCGCCTCGCCAGGCTTCGGCGAGAACGCCAACCGGAACGGTCGGGGCGATGCCGCGGCTGAGAGCGGCCCGGTGCAGTGACCAGAGAATCCGCTCGTCGCGCTCCGCTGCGATCAAGGCCCCGGTGTCGTAGGTGAGCCCGTTCGCGCTCACGCAGACTCTTGGGCTGTGTCGTGGAGAAGGCGGTTGAGCAGGGCCTCACCTGCTGCAAGTTCCGCCGCCGTGAGCGCACCATCTGGCCTCGGGATCGGCATCGATGGCAATCCTGGCCGTTTGATCTCCGACCGGCCGCGCTCGGACGAAGGCGCGTAGGTCGGCCTAGGTCAGCGGTTCGTTCAAGTGCCGTTCGAGCAGTCGATTGAACGCATCAGCGTCCTCATAGGCAGCCCAGTGACCGACACCGGCCAGCGTGTCGAACGTTCGAGCCGCAACTTCCGGACTGGTGAAGAGCTCGCGTATCGATGCCAGACTTGGGTGCGCTGTGACGTCTTCCTCACCCCAGATGCCGTACAGCGGGCAGGTCACCCGGCCCAAGGCTTCGGCCAGGGTCCCAGCGCGTGCCACCTTGCGGCTACCCAGCCTCGAGCGGCGGAGATTGTCGTGATGGATGCGCAGGGCCAGCGGATCGACGCGGCCCGGTTCCGCAATCATCAAGAGTTCCAGATTGCGTCGGTGCTGTTCACGCGCAGCATCGAAATCGAGCGACGGATCAACGGCGGTGACTTGGTTCGCCGGCCCGTCAGAGCCCAGACCGAATGGTGGAGACCCAACGATCACGAGCCGGCGAACCCGCTCGGCGAAGTTGGCGGCGAGGTGGCCGGCAACAATGCCCCCGAAGGAGAATTCCACCAGGTCCACCGCCTCGTCCACGTCGACCAGTTGCCCGAGTGAACGGGCGACGATCTCGGCCAGGCTGTCTGCTGTGTAAGGTTCCGGTGGGTCCGCCGAGTCACCCAGACCGGGTAGATCTGCCACCAGCACTGCCCGTTCGTTCATGAACCAGGGAATCGTGCGAATCCAGTGAGTCCATGAGCCGGAGCCACCGTGCAAGAGGACCAATGGCCGACCCACACCCCATCGATGCCAGACCATCGAGCCTTCGTCGGAGCGCGTCTCGACGCGATCAGCGCTCACGGCAAACCGCTCGACAAGGGCTTGCGCTGCCGCGTCGTCCTGTGGCGAATCAGTCATGTGTCGGATCAAGAGACAACGTCATGTCACAAGCATCCCGCTTCGACCCCACTTGGTTCGACTTCTGATCGCGACAACTTTGGCGAGGTCGTTCATCGAGGCAGGCACCCTGGCTTTCGACGACAGAAAGGAACGACGACGAACCCGCTCCACCTTCGAATCGGAACTCGGCCGGAGATCGAACCGCGCCTCGAATGCTGCTGCCGCGCTTCAGCAAACCCCGTCGACGCCGAAGCGGGTGAGCCATTCAGATGCTGCCGATCTCGTTCCACCGACGCCGATCAGTGCCCGGTAGACGCTGCGTGCCGTGATCACCCGCTGCTCATGGTCCATCACGACAGCCAGCTCCCATCCGGTCTCGGCCACGAGGGCCGCCGCATCGAGCAGCGACATCGTCGACTCGAGCAGCGGTATCGATGGGTAGTCGCTCGGTGTCAAGGCTGTCTCCGGCACCGACCACTGTCGCGATGCTGTCTCCGAAACCGACCGTTGTCGCGTTGCGCTGGCCACCATGGCCGGGACGGTGATGTGCCGCACCACCGTGTCCTCGAGCAAGACACAGCTCACGAACGGGCCATGCCTCATCAGCTCCCAGGGCACGAGCCACGCCGTGCCCGATGCGAGGACGACGATGTCCTCCGCCGGCAATCCGGCCACCGTGCCATTGGAGCGGACGGCCCTGCTTCGTCGGCTCGGGACGGAAGGGACCGCGTGGTCACCGCAACCGAGGTGGACCGACCGACCCTCGGTGGCACGTTGCCGATCGTCGTTCATTTCTGCGCCCGGACGATCAGCGGCGGGTCGATCATCCGGCGGTCATCGAGTGCCCGCAGCACGGCTGGCAGACCGGACGGAAGGTCCTCGGCGACCAAACCGGGTCCGAACTCCGCAGCGACGGCACCGTGGAGCCAGGCGGCAGCGCAGGCCGCATCGAATGGATCGAGTCCTTGCGCCAACAGACCGACGACGAATCCGGTGAGCACGTCGCCTGCTCCTCCGGTTGCCAGCGTCGGCGGCGCGTTGCTGTTGATGACGGCTCGCCCATCCGGGTGTGCGATCACGGTGGCACTGCCTTTGAGCAACACCACTGCACCCGATCGTGTGGCGGCCCGTCGGGCTCGGGTCAGCTGGTCACCATCGCTGTCGAACAGTCGGTCGAACTCGCCGTCGTGCGGGGTGAGGACGCACGGTCCGGCGATGGCATCGAACAGGCGATCGGGATCGTCTGCGAAGGAAGTGAGGGCGTCGGCGTCCAGGACAACGGCCCGAGGTCGTGATGTCGAGGCGAGTGCCGCGAGTACCGACGAGCAAGTCAGCTCGCCGATCCCTGCGCCGGGTCCGATCGCAATGGCATTGTGTCGAACATCGGCGAGCAGCGTCTCGAAGTCATCGGGTGCTCGCAACGACGAGACCATGACCCCGGTCATGGACGTGGCATAGACCGACCATGCCTGCTCGGGTACTGCGAGGGTGACGAGTCCGGCGCCCGCTCGCATGGCAGCGGTTGCCGTCAGTCGGCTGGCACCGGTCGTGGTTGCCCCTCCGAGGACGAGTGCGCTGCCCCGTTGGAACTTGTTGCCGTCGGTGTGTGGCCAGGGGTAGCGCTGCTCCCACAAGCTCGGAGAGTTCTCCCAGGTCTGTGCCGGGACAGCGCCGAGGGCAGTCCTCGGTGTGCCAATGTCGGCCAGAACGACCTGACCGCACAGCTCCCGGCCGGGCAGCAGCAGGTGACCCGGCTTCTTGCGGAAGAACGTGACCGTCATCTCGGCCGGGGCCGCGGCGCCGAGGACCGCTCCCGATGCACCGTCGAGTCCGCTCGGTACGTCGATGGCACACACCGTGGAACCGGCGTCGATCATCGCCTCGATCATCATCAAGGCTCGTCCTTCGACGGGCCGCGACAGGCCGGCTCCGAAGATCGCGTCGATGACGACACCGCGTTGGTCGAACAGAGCCGTCGAGAACTGTTCGACAGGTCCGGCCCAAAGGGCCGCATGGTGTCCGGCGTCACCGTTCGTCGGGACGGCGTCAAGCGCCGCGACCTGCACCGTCCACCCGAGGTTGTCGAGGTGGCGGGCGGCGACGAAGCCGTCACCGCCGTTGTTCCCCGGTCCGCAGAGGACCATCACTGGGCGAGGCTGCCAACGTGCAGCGACGGCGCGAGCGACAGACGAGCCTGCCGCTTCCATCAGATCGCTGCCGAGGACACCGGCGGCGATGCTGGCCCGATCGACTTCGCCCATCTCGACCGGGGTGAGCAGGACCTGATCGCCCGCGCCTTCGTGTTGCATCAGAACTCGAAGACGAGGCGGGCGGGCACCTTGCCCGAGAGCACCTCGGCCATTGCTTCGTTGACGTCCTCGATCTTGCGGGATTCGGCGATCACCTTCGTCTTGCCGGCGGCCTGGAGTGCGAAGACCTCGGCGAGATCCTGACGAGTTCCGACGATCGAACCGATGATCGAGATGCCCTTGACGACGGTGTCGAAGATCGGAATACTCATCTCCCCTTCGGCCGGCATGGCAACACAGATCAGGCGGCCGCCGCGGCGCAGCGAGGCGAAGGCTTGTTGGAAGACCTCGTTCGAAGCGGCCAGGACCAGAGCGACGTCGGCGCCGCCCAACGCCTGGATCGCCTTCACCGGATCGGTGGTGGCGGCGTTGACGGTGTGATCGGCACCGAGTTCGGTTGCCAATCGAAGCTTGTCGTCTTCGATGTCGACAGCGATCACGTTTCCGCCCATGATCTGCCCGTACTGCACCGCGAGGTGGCCCAGACCGCCGATACCGAAGATGGCGACGTTCTCGGTCGGAACGACTCTGGCCACCTTCAGCGCCTTGTAGGTGGTGAGGCCTGCGCACGACAGCGGCGCCGCCTCGAACGACGAGAGTCCAGCAGGTACGGGGACAACATACTTTGCATTCGCAACCGCGTAGTCGGCGAAGGCTCCGTCGATCGAGTAGCCACTGTCCTCCTGCTTCTCGCACAGCGTCTCGCGCCCATCGATGCAGTAGCGACACTCGCCGCAGGCGTAGCCGAGCCAGGCGATGGCAACGCGGTCTCCGACCGCACGATCGGTGACGCCGGCACCCAACTTCTCGACGTGTCCGATGCCCTCGTGACCGGGCACGAACGGCGGGGTCGGTTTGAAGGGCCAGTCACCGTTGGCGGCGTGGATGTCGGTGTGGCAGAGCCCGCATGCTTCGATGCGGACCAGCACCTGGCCGGGACCAGGTTCGGGAATCTCGCACTCGACGATCGTGAGTGGCTCGGTGAACGTGTTGACCAATGCTGCTTTCATGGAGAACCTTTCGCTGTCTTGAAGGGGACGGTCATTGCTGATCAGAACGGTGGGCGCGGGATCTATTCGGGAGCGTCGATGTCGTGGGTGCGCACGAGCTTCCAGTTGACGAACTCCTGAATGCCCATGTTTCCGAGCTCACGGCCGTAGCCGGAGTCCTTGATGCCACCGAAGGGCAGCTCGGCATCGGACCAGTCGATCGAGTTGATGAACACCATCCCGGTGTCGATCCGGCTGGCGATGCGCTTGGCCCGCTCGACGTCACGGGTGAACACCGAACCTCCGAGCCCGAAGTCGGAGTCGTTGGCCAATGCGACGGCCTCATCCTCGTTGGCGACCCGATAGAAGCACACGACCGGACCGAAGAACTCCTCGCGGAACGCTGGGTTGTCCGGTGCGATGTCGGTGAGGATCGTCGTCTCCATGAACCAGCCCGGCCGGTCGATGCGCTTGCCACCCATCAGCAGCGTTGCGCCGTGAGCGACTGCTCTGTCGACCTGTTCGATCAGGTCGAGCAGCGCCGATTCGCTCGACAGCGGTCCGTGGGTGGTCGTCACGTCCATTGGATCGCCGACCTTCTGCGCCGACAAGGCAGCGGTGAACTTCTCGAGGAACTCGTCAGCGATCGGCTCGAGCGCAATGAAGCGCTTGGCCGCGCAGCAGGTCTGTCCGGCGTTGTACATCCGGCCCCACACGGCCCACGGAATCGTCCGGACCAGGTCGGCGTCCTCGAGCACGATGAAGGCGTCGCTGCCTCCGAGCTCCATCGTCGACTTCTTGAGATTCGCGCCGGCGCGGGCGGCAATGCTGCGTCCCGCTCGAACACTGCCCGTCAGCGCAACGCCCTTGACCCGAGGGTCTTCGATGACGAGGTCGGACTGAGCATGAGAGATGGCCAGGTTCGTATAGGCACCGGTCGGCGCGCCGGCGTCGAGAAGGAGCTTCTCGAAGGCGACAGCGCACTGCGGTACACAGCCTGCGTGCTTCACGACGAGCGTGTTGCCCGCCATGAGCTGAGGTCCGGCGACTCGGGCCAATTGATAGTACGGGAAGTTCCACGGCTCGACGCAGAAGACCAAGCCGAACGGACTGGCCTCCATGTGTCCTTCGCCGGCGGCCGGTTGGAGCGTGACCGGTTGGAGGAACGCTTCGGAGTTCGTCGCGTAGTAGTCGAGGATGTTGGCACTGAACTCGACTTCCCCCTGCGCCTCGGCGAAGCGTTTGCCCATCTCGAGCGTTGCGAGCCTCGCGAAGTCGTCGACGGATGCCCGCATCAATTCGGCCGCCTTGGACAGGACGGCGGCGCGCTCGGGGTACGTGGTGGTCTTCCATATCGAGAAGCACGACTGGGCGGTGGCCAGCTTGTCCTCGAGTTCGGCGCTCGTCAGCGTCGGAAACGACTCCATGGTCGTGCCGTCGTTGGGGTTGATCGATTGGTAGTTGGAGGTGTTCTGCGAACTGATCGGGTTGTCCGTGAGCGTGGTCATCGTGGCCTTGCTTTCTGTTGGAGATGGTTCGAGTCGCTGGGGCAAGCCGTTGCGGTATCAGCAACGGACCTCAGGCAGCGACATAGGTCTTCGTAGCGACGACGATCTCGGCGAGACCCTTCTTGGCGTCGGAGAAGAACATGCCGGTCTTGGGATCGGTGAAGAGCGGGTTCGAGACGCCGGCGTAGCCGCTGTTCATCGATCGCTTGATGACGACGACGGATTTGGCATGATCGGCGTCGAGAATCGGCATGCCCGACACGGCGTTGCCCGGTTCGCGGGCGTCGGGATTGCACACATCGTTGGCGCCGATGACGAGCGCAACATCGCAGGTGTCGAAAGCCGTGTTCGCCTCGTCCAACTGGAGCATCTGGGTGTAGGGCACATCGGCCTCGGCCAGCAGCACGTTCATCTGCCCCGGCATTCGGCCGGCCACGGGGTGGATCGCGTAGCGCACCTTCACACCATGGGCAGTGAGGAGCTTCGCCAGTTCGGCGACCTCGTGCTGGGCCTGGGCCGCGGCGAGCCCGTACCCCGGGACGATGAGCACCTGGTGTGCGTAAGCGAGTTGGAGAGCGACATCGTCGGCGGTGAGCTGTCGAACGTCGTTCAGATCCTGACCGTCGACAGGTGTGTCGGTCGCCGTATCACTGGTGCCGAACCCGCCGAGCACGATGCTGGGCACCGAGCGGTTCATGACCTTGGCCATCTCGAGCGTCAGAATCGTGCCGGCGGCACCGACGAGCGCTCCGGCGATGATCAGCGCCTGGTTGTCGAGCGCAAACCCGGCCATGGCGACGGCGAGCCCGGTGAAGGCGTTCAGGAGCGAGACGATCACCGGTGCATCGGCGCCGCCAATCGGCAGGACCATGAGGATCCCGAGGATCGATGCACCGACGAGCAGCACGAGCAGCCATTCGATGTGACTCGACGTGACGATCGCGAGAACCCCAGCGCCAGCTGCAACGCCGGCAACACCGAGATTCAGCACGCGGGCCCCCGGGAAGACGATCGGTTGTCCAGGAATGAGGCCCTGGAGCTTCCCGGCTGCGATCAACGAACCCGAGAAGGTCAGCGATCCGATCAAGACGCCGAAGACGACCGGTATCGACACCGTCAGTGGCGGGGAGTCCCCGGTCCGATAGTGAAGGAAGTCGGCGATGGCGATCGTTGCGGCCGCCCCGCCGCCGACCGCGTTGAAGACGCTGATGAGCTGTGGGATGTCCGTCATCTTCACGGTGCTCGATCGCCGAACACCGAACGAGGCACCGACACCGGCACCCAGCACCAGAGCAGTCCACGCCAACACATCGCCACCGGTGTCGATCAGGGCGAAGGTGACGGTCGAGCCCACTGCGATCACCATGCCGACCGCAGATATTCGATTGCCACGACGCGCCGTCGACGGGGCTCGCATCTTGTGCAGCCCGACCACGAACAGTGTGGCGGCGATGAGATAGGTGACGCCAACGAGGAACGCGAGGTCGGTCATGTCCGTGCCACCTCGCCGGCGATGCCCGTGTCCTCAGCAGGATCCGGTGGCGGGTCGGGTCGTTTGAACATGGCGAGCATGCGATCGGTCACGACGTAGCCACCGAACACGTTGGCGGCCGCCAGCGCCGCGGCAACGAAGGTCAGCGCGTAGCCGGTCCAGCTGTCCGCTGCTGCGGCCGTGGCCACCGCACCAGCGATGACGACGCCGTGGACCGCGTTCGCGGCCGACATCATCGGCGTCTGCAGGGTCGAGGGGATCTTGCTGATGACTTCGACGCCAACCAGGAGGCTGAGCACGAAGATGGCCAGGTTGGCGAACAGTGACTCCGTCACGACACGGGCTCCTCGATGAGTTGGTCGGCGACCGGTGCGAGCGCCTGCTGTATGGATTCGTTCGTGATCGTTCCTGCGGAGCTGATCACGATGTTGCGGTGCACCTCGTCTGTCGGATCGATGACGAGGACGTCGTCCGGAAAGAGCGATGCGATCACTGCGGTCATGTTCCGTGCGTACATCTGCGACGACGAGGTCGGGAGGTCGGCAGCCAGTTCGCCGCCACCGATGACGACAACGCCGCCGGATGTGACGATCCGCTCTCCATCGACCGAGCCGGCGACGTTCCCGCCCTTGTCGCTCGCTCCCATGTCGACGCAAACCGAACCGGCCCGCAGCTTGTCGAGGGTGGCTCGTGTGACGAGCACCGGGGGTGCTTGTCCTGGAACCTTGGCGGTGGTGATGATGACGTCGAAGCGCTCGAGCATCGTGTCGAGCTCGGTCTGTTGGGCCAACTGCTCGTCAGTGGTCAGTTCACGGGCATATCCGCCGCTGCCCTGGCCATGGACCACCGACGGTGCGAGGAACGTCGCCCCGAGGGACTCGACCTCGCCTCGTGATGCGGGCCGCACGTCATAGCCGGTGACGACCGCGCCGAGACGCTGGCATGTTGCGATGGCTTGCAGACCGGCCACCCCGGTGCCGATCACGATCACCTTGGCCGGTGTCGCTGTGCCCGAGGCCGTGATCATCATTGCCAGGT
>CALACD010000100.1 GCA_937890445.1 uncultured Acidimicrobiia bacterium
GGCTGACCGTCCACCGGGTTGGGACGAGAACGGTCGACGCGGAACGCGACCTCGAGCTTGATCCGATAGCGAACGACGCCGCCGTCGGCGATCAGGGTGTCCATGTCGACGACCCGAGCCTGATCGAGCGACTGAATGGTCTTCGATGCCTCGGCAACACCTCGAATGGCCGCGTCCTCCCACGACGACGACGACGTGGCGACGAGGCGGATGACCTTGTACGTCGGTTCGGCCACCGGTTTGTGTTGGGCGACAGACATCGTCAGTCGACCAAGCCGTCGAGCGACTGATCCTCGTGCTTGAACGAGAGTCTGACCTTCGATCGGAACAGGACCACCTTGCCCTCCTCGACCAGGACATCCTGTTCGATGACTCGGGCAACGCGGAGGTCGCGCAGCGACTTGGCCGCTTCGCTGACGGCGTTCGATGTGGCCTTCTCCCACGAATCGGCGCTGGTACCGATCAGCTCGATGACGTTGTACACACTCTCGGTCATGTCGCACACCTCCACGTTTGGGTTGGCCACACCTAACCACAACCGAGAGCGGACTTCTAGGGTGACCGGATGAAATCCGAACTCGCTCCGATGCCGACCCAGTTCGAAGGCTTCCCCGGTCTGATGCAGGGAGGCTTTCTGGCCGGCACCGCAGCCGGTCCGAGCGCCAAAACCATGCGGGTCCAAATTCGTCGCCCCGTGCGTCCCGGCGACGTCCTCTGGCTCGAGGAACGCGGCGACCGCCGAGAAGTCACCATGGGTGACACGCTCGTGATGGCGGCGTTTCCCGACGCCGTACGCGTCGCCGATCCCCTACCGCTGGAGCGGGCGGCCGGCTTGGCTGCCGCCTCCGCCCCCCTGTCGTTCGCCAAGCCGTTTCCTGGATGTGCCGGTTGTGGCGATCGACCCGATGGGCTGGGTGCGGAACTTCGCCCCCTGGGCAAACGCATCGTCGGATCCTGGACTCCGCGGCGGAGTGCATCGGCCGACTCCAGGGGCGTCGTCGATCACACCAGCGTGTGGACGGTCACCGATTGCTTCACGTCATGGGCGCTTTTCGTCGACCCGCCCGCTGATCCCAGTGGTGGGTTCGTGACCGCCAACATCGCCCTGCACATCCGCCGACCGTTGCGGGTCGGCGTTACGTACCTGATGCAGTCGTGGCGAGACAGCGACGTTCCGCCCGGCGATTTCCGGGGCGGCAGCGTCATCGTGGGCGGCTCGATCGAGGACGAGGACGGCATCGTGGCCATGGCCGACCAGGAACTGGTGCGTACCGAAGGTTTCGGGATGGAGCTGAACACCCCGTTTCTGCTAGCCAAGGGGGATGACTGAACCGATTCACACCCATTCCGACAGCATCGAGATCGCCGCGCCCCCGGAGAAGATCTGGGACATGGTCACCTCGATGGATCGTTATGGCGAGTGGAGCTCGGAGAACACCGGCGGCTATTGGCGCAAGGGCCCCGATGGCGAGCCCGGCACGGGAAAGGTCGGCGACGTGTTCGTTGGCGTGAACAAGTTGGGCGACGACGAATGGAAGGCCCCGGTCGAGATCGTGACCCGGGACGAGGGCAGGACGTTCGGCTTCGTGACCGGCGGGCTCGAATTCAACATCGCGCTGTGGCAGTACCAGTTGGAGCCGACCGACACCGGCACGACCTTGACCGAGTACTACGAGTTGCGCACCCTGTCGCCCCGGATGGTCGAGCACGGCGAATCCGAGGTCGAGTACCGCCGCAACAACATGATCACGAGCATCCGCGCCACCCTCGAGGGCATCAAGGCTGCGGCCGAAGCCGACTGACTCGACGGGGCTGATCGCTTCCGGCCCTGTTCGAGGGCAACGTCCCGATCCGGATCAGATCGGGTGGGCGTCGGTGTCGGTCAGCCCCGAAACGGCGGAGGGAACCGCGATTCCGTCTCGAAGGTCGCCGGCGGGAACCGGCGTCCCCCACGTGGCTCGCAACGGCACCACGCCCGCCCACCACGGGCCCTCGAGATCGGCGTCGTCGTCGATGGGGTCGCCACCCCGGATCTTGGCCGAGGCTTCGGTCAAGGGCACCGACAGCACCATCGTCTGCTTGAGATCGATCTCACTGGGTGGCCGGGCGATGTCCCAGATTGCAGCGATGTGGTCGTTGATCACCTGCAGGGCCGCCACCTTGTCATCGCCGTCGATCAGGGTGGCCTCTCCCCGGATCACCACCGACCGGTAGTTCATCGAATTGTGGAGCGGCGAGCGGGCCACGACCAGTCC
>CALACD010000101.1 GCA_937890445.1 uncultured Acidimicrobiia bacterium
TGGCCGTTCGAAGGACCTCGAGATCATCGTGCTGCGTCACCAGGTTCAGGTACTCCGTCGCCAGATCGACCGGCCGACCCTCACCGACAGCGACCGCACCCTGCTCGGCGCGATCGCCGTGGCACTCCCTCGACCGCGATCGAGTTGCGCCATCTGATCGTGCGGCTCGCAGCGGAAAACCCGACCTGGGGGCATCGCCGAATCCACGGAGAACTCGTCGGCCTCGGCCACACGATCGCATCCTCGACCGTCTGGCAGATCCTCAAGAACCACCGGGTCGACCCCGCAGCCGAACGCTCGACAGTGACCTGGACCGAGTTCCTGTTCTCCCAAGCCGCGGTCGCAACGGACTTCTCCACCGTCGACACAGCCACCCTCCGGCGCGACTACGTGCTGTTCTTCATCCAAATCGAAACCCGACACGTCTTCTACGCCGGCGTGACCGCGAATCCGACCGGAGCGTGGTCCACCCAAGCAGCCCGCAACCTGTTCCTGCGCCACGCCGAACACCTCAACAGCGCCCGAGCTCTCGTTCGTGACCGCGGCAGCCAGTTCGTTGATACCTTCGACGAGATCTTCCGAACCGAAGGCCTCAAGATCCTCAAGACGCCAGTCCGAACGCCGGTAGCGAACGCGTTCGCCGAGCGGTGGATCGGATCGATCCGTCGAGAGCTCCTCGATCGCACCATCATCTGGAACCACCGCCAACTCGAACGCCTCGTCACCGGCAACGTCGAGCACTACAACCAGCACCGGCCACACCGAGCGCTCCAGCAACGACCACCGACACCCACCTCGGATACGCCGCCCACGCCGCCGGCAACCGCCACGGCGCTCCGAACAGCCCGATGCGACGGACTCGTCAACGAATACAGAAACGCCGCCTGAACCACAGCGATCGAGTTTCCGAGCCCCACAGGGCAGCGATTCGACCACAAACGCACCGCCCCGGAATCGTCGCGGGTGAGCAGCACCGGCTGGCGACCCAAGCGCCGGGTGACGAACACGCCCGGGGTGGCCACCTCGCTCTCATGGCCGACGAATGCCCAGCCCCGATGGTGGATCCGCTCCAGCTCGCGTTCGAATATCGCCGAATCGGTGTATAACCGCCCCGAGACTCGGTCGGGACCGATCAGCCGCTCAAAGCTGGACGCTCCGGCGTCACCAACCTCTTTCCCACGAAACCCTCCTCCGAGCGTCCGATACGGCCGAAGTGTAGGTCCTACCAGGCTCGGAGGACCCCGCACAACTCTCTGGCGGTGGCCAACCTCCACCTGATCGTGGCGATCAGATGCCGAGATCGCAGACGTTGTAGTCGTGCAGGATCTCCCGTCGAGAGTGCTCGTTGTAGCGGAGCTGCTCATCGGTGTCAGCAAATGGCTGGTAGCGGTAGGGCATCTCGTGAGGAAACTGCTGCGAGCGGGCATCGATGGCCAACGCGATGGTCCGGCAGCGTCGACGGACGTACTCGGCGTCGTAGTGATTGCCGGCGCCGCTCAGTTTGCCGACCTGGTCGATCACCGAGGTGTACCGGTGGAATCCGAAGTTCACCGTCACCCGACGGTGGGGAGAGGTGTTGGCGAACGACCCGTGGAGGGCCTGGCGGTTGACCATCGTGCAGTCGCCAGGCGCGCAGACCCAGTGGCACGGCATCAGGCAACCGCTCCCCCGCTTCGGCTTCGGCCATCAGCGCGTTGATGTCGATCTTGCCCAGCTTGTGGGAGCCGGGGAGTACCCACACCCCGCTCTCGGCCGTGCTCCCGTACAGCTGCACCTGGAAGTTGAAGCCGTGGATGCCCTCGTTCCAGTCGGGGTTGTCCCAATGGATCTGGCCGTCCTGGTGCCACGCCACCGACGGGCCAAGTCCCGCCTCCTTGACGAACAGCACCTCGGTGAACGGGGTGAAGTCCGGACCGTTGACCGCTTCGGCCATGGCCAACAGGCCAGGGTGACCGAAGATGCGCAGGAACGCCTCGGAGTGCTGCAGGCAACCCCGGACCATGTAGGTGACATCGGCCGGCCCCTCGACCTCCGGCGTCGGCTCGTCCATCTTGAACGGATGTCGACCGTGGTTGGCCGCGCTGCCCCCCATCGGGTCGCTCAGCGGCGGGGCCATGTCCCACGGGTGCACGGTCAGATCATGGCCGAGGAACGGTCGGCCGTGCCGGTCGACCGGCGAGTCCTTGGTCGGGTACGGAGCCCGATCCAGTAGGGCGTCGCTATCGGCTCTGGCCTCGGCCAGCTCGTCGGGTCCGATCACCTGCTCGAACACGTAGAAGCCGGTGGCCCAGTAGGCCTCGAGGATGTCGGGATGAATGGCGCCGTCCTCGGTGAACCGCAACGGACCGCGGTTCCCCATCGCCCGAGCTCGTTCGGTACCTTCCGCGAAGAACGCTGCTCTCGACTCTGGCTCGGTCGGCGTCATGTCAGTCCCCCAACTCTGTCTCTCACACCCTACGGCGTCGCTCGCCACCGGGTCGAACCGTCGGGGGCCACCTCGCACGGAGCGCATCGCTCGCAGGAGGTTGTCACCAATCTCGAGTTGACAGCCCCCAGGGTCTAGCGTCGGCTGCCCTGGAGTCGGGCACGCCTATAGCTCAGGCCGGGCGAAGCTCCAGCTCAGCCTCGACCAGTGGCGTCTCGATGGCCAGTCCGGCGTGGTCCGACCTGACCTCGACCCCTTCCGGGCCGACGATCTGCCACGGCCCGGGGCCGGCGCCGATCACCCGGAACACAGTTCGCTCCTGAGGCCGGTCGGTCAGCGGGGCCGATCGGAGGTGCAGGACCCCATCGACCCACTCGGCTCGGCGGAGCGCCAGCCGGGGAAAGTCGACGCCGACGACCTGGGGGCAGCGCTCCAGGGGCGCAGCCGAGAGCCGGGCCCAACGGCCGGGTCCAGCGGCCTCGGCTGCGGCCAGGAAGGCGTTGAACTGGCCGCGGGGATGCTCCTCGTCGAGCCCCAGCCCCCAGGTGAACTCGCCGAGCCGTTCCCGGTCCCAGGTCGGCTGGTAGGACGCCTCGATGGCCTCGACCAGGTTGGCTTCGATGTCGGGCAGGCCCCACTCCCGGGTCAGGAGGAGGGACGAGCCGTAGACCCGGGCGGCCCGCAGTGGTAAGCGTAGTGGTCGGTCGATTCCTGCCGACCGGGCGCCGGCGTCGAACAGACGGCGGGCGTCGTCGGGCACCTGGGGGGCGGCATAAAACGCGGTGGTGAGGTTGAACGACACCGGAAGGCGATGGTGGACGTCGAGGATCGGGTCGTAGTAGAGGGTGGTGGTTTCGGGCAGTTGGGCGCCGTCAAGGCCCAAATAGGCCCGGCGGGCGTGGGCCCACCAGGGGTCGAAGGCCCGAGTGTGAAGGTCGGTACCGTGGCGGTTGTCGTGGAGCCTCAGACCGAGGCCCGCTCCGGCCATTCAAAACGGCCAGATCTTGGTGTTCTCTCAATGACAGCCGATGGGCGCGGCCAGCCACTGGCGGCCCAGATGCTCGGCGATGCCGCTGTGGGTCCAGGTGAAGGTGTTGTCACCGTCGCGGATCATGTCGAAGGGCCGGTTCCAGGGGTCATCGTCTGACTCGTCGGCCGTGGCGATCATGGAGCGGATGCCCAGGAGCACCAGAAAAAAGCCCTTGTAGAACAGCATCCCGTCGGCCGCCACCGGATCAGGTTGGAGGCCCCAGGGCTCGGTGTCGTTGGCCGTCCAGCCCGGCACGTCGTAGTTGCCCCACAGCTCGGGCGGTATGAAGGCCCGGTAGGCG
>CALACD010000102.1 GCA_937890445.1 uncultured Acidimicrobiia bacterium
GTGCGAGACAGATCGACGGCATCCTCGGCCGGAAAACGCGCCGCGTCGTCGAACCAGGTCACGATGCCCAGCGAAGGCCATCCGGTGTGCTTGGTGATGGTACGAAGTCCGTCGTCGAAGAGAGAAACGTCACCCCGGAACTTGTTGATGATGAACCCCTGCACGCGGGCCCGATCGCTGGGATCGAGCACCGCGCAGGTGCCCGCCAGACTGGCGATCACCCCGCCGCGATCGATGTCGCCCAGGACCACCACGGGAACGTCGGCGGCCTGGGCGAAGCCCATGTTGGCAATGTCGCCGATTCGTAGGTTCGTCTCGGCCGGGCTGCCTGCTCCCTCCACGACGACGATGTCTGCCAATGCGGCGAGGTGATCGAAGCTCTCCACCACCCGAACCATGAGTTCGTCGCGTCGGTGGCCGAAGCGAGCCGCGTCGAGTCTCCCCATCGGCCGGCCCTGCACGATGACCTGGGCCCCGTTGTCGGACTCCGGCTTGAGCAGCACGGGATTCTGGTGCACCGACAGGTCGACGCCGGCCGCTCGGGCCTGGAAGGCCTGGGCTCGCCCGATCTCACCCCCGTCGGCGGTGACGGCGGCGTTGTTGGACATGTTCTGCGGCTTGAACGGCTGGACCGACATGCCCCGCCGGGCCAGCAACCGGCACAGCCCGGCGACAACCAACGACTTCCCGGCATCGGAGTTCGTTCCCTGGATCATCAACGCCGGCGTCGCCACCGGCCGAGCATAGTGATCTCAGCTGCGGCGTTCGTCCGGGGCGCGTGGCACAATCACCGCGATGACCCTTCCCGAGACCGTCGCCGAGGCGTACCTACTTGCGCTGAAGGACCGGGGTGTCGACTACCTGTTCGGCAATGCCGGCACCGACTTCGCTCCCGTGATCGAGGCCTTGGCCAAGGCCGACGAGGAAGGCCTCGAGGTGCCCCGGGCTGTCGAGATCATCCACGAGACCCTGACGACGGGAATGGCGCACGGCTACTTCCTGGTCACGGGTCGACCACAGGCGGCCATGGTCCATGTCAACGTCGGACTGGCCAACGCGGTCATGGGTTTGATCAATGCGTCACGGGGCCAGGTGCCGATCCTGTTCGCCTCGGGTCGAACCCCGGTGACCGAACAGGGCCGGATCGGGTCCCGGAACGCGCCCATCCACTGGGGGCAGGAAATGTTCGACCAGGGTGGTCTGGTACGTGAGTTCGTCAAATGGGACAACGAGTTGCGCGTCGGTGAACAGGTGGTCGACATGGTCGACCGGGCGCTGTCCATCTCCATGTCCGAGCCCAAGGGCCCGACGTACCTGAGTCTTCCCCGTGAAGTGCTGGCCGAGGCGTTGCCCGACGGCTTCGAGATCGGGGCACCGGTCACCTCGGCGGCCTCAGCACCGCATCCGGACCCGGCAGCCATCGAGCAGGTCGTCGAGTTGTTGGCCCGAGCCGAACACCCGTTGATCATCACCTCCATGGGGGGGCGCGACCTGTTCGATCTCCTCGGTCCCTTCGCTGAACGGTTCGCGGTGCCGGTGTCGCAGTTCTGGCGAGTCAGCTGCGCCATCGCCACCGATCATCCCTTCTCCGCCGGCGAGGTGCCCAAGGCTGACCTCGCCGCGGCCGATGTGGTCGTGGTGCTGAACACGATGGTGCCGTGGATGATGCACTCGATGCCCCTGCGGGACGATGCAACAGTGGTGGCCATCGGGCCTGACCCGCATTTTGCCGACATCCCGGTTCGGTCGTTCCGGGCCGATCTGTCCATCACGTCCGATGCGGCGGCCGCCATCGCCGCCATCGCGGCCGGTCTCGAGGCCGCGGGGGTGGCCGAGTCCGATCTCGTCGCCGGGCGGAGGAAGGTTCTGGGGCCCGAACTGGCGGCCCGGCGGGCTCGATCGAGAGCTGCTGGAGAGCATCCGGGTGGGACGCCGATGACGCCGGAGTTCATGAGCAGAGTGATCAGCGACGTGTTGCACGAGGTGAGCGGACCCGACGCCATCGTGGTCAACGAGTTGGGCCTGGAGCCCAGCGTGATGACGTTCTCGAACTGGGACAGCTACTTCGGGCCGTCGATCTCGGCCGGCCTGGGCTGGGGCGTGCCGGCCGCACTCGGCATGAAGTTGGCGCATCCCGATCGCACGGTGGTGGCCTGCACCGGCGACGGTTCCTACGTGTTCGCGAACCCTGCTGCCTGCCATCAGACCGCAGCGTCGTTGGGTCTCGGTCTGCTCACGATCGTGGCCGACAACCGAGTGTGGAACGCGGTTCGCCGATCGACGATCGCCGTCTATCCCGAGGGTCGAGCCGCGGCTTCGGCTCGCATGCCGCTCAGCTCGCTCGACCCGGCCCCCGACTATCCGAAGATCGTCGAGGCCTACGGTGGCCACGGCGAACACGTGTCTGAGCCCGACCAACTCCGGCCGGCCCTGGAACGGGCGTTGGCGGTCACTGCCACCGGTCGTCAGGCGCTGTTGTCGGTGCATTGCTCGTACCCCGACTTCGCGCACCACTGAGACGGCAGGGAGTTCTGAGCCGACCGGTCATCGGTGATTCTCGGATCAGCGAGAGATGCCGTAACGCTCGAGGATGTTGTCGGGCTTGAATGTCTCGAAGGGGACCTCGTCGGCGGAACACAGGAACACCATGGCGTCGACCACCTCGGAAGGGTCGAGTTGGTTGCCCAACATGCGGGTCCGAGTAGTTGCCGCCAACTCGAGTTCGGCCGGTCCGCCGGCTGGAGCCAGCTGCGCATCGACGCCTTCGACCATGGCGTCGTTGAAGCCGGTGGCGTAGGGCCCCGGGTTCAGCTTGCAGACCTCGATCCCATAGGGCTCCATCTCGAGCCGCAGCGACTTCGACATCGCCTCGAGCGCATGCTTGGTCATTGCGTAGGGCGCGGACAGTGCACCGCTGGAGACCCCGGCGATGGACGACACGGTGATGATTCGTCCCCAACCCTGTGCCTTCATGGCTGGGATGGCGGCCTGGGTCATGCGCAACGTACCGAACACGTTCACTTCGAACACCTGACGTACCAAGTCGATCGGAACGTCGGCCACCGGCCCCAGTTGACCCCGCCCGGCATTGTTCAACAACACGTTGGCGCCAATCGCGCCGGCGGCATCGAGATCGGCTTCGTTGGTGATGTCGAGCTTCATGGCCGTGATGCCCGGGTGGGCTTCGTGGAGCGCATCCGCCTCGGCTTGGTCGATGGTGCCCCCGGTGACCTGGTATCCGGCTTCGGCCAATGCAATGGCGGCGCCACGACCGAAGCCGCTGCCGGCTCCCGTGATCAGGATGTGTCGTGGATGACCCGATGGTGTGGCGGTCGGCGTTGACGGCGGTGTGGAGGACATGGGTTGACACTAACCACCACGACACCTCATCAACCACGAGCCCGGACACCCCCAAACCCCCCGAACCGTGTGCAGATCGGTTCGCTGCGGGGTCGAACATGCACACGGTTCGGGGGGGGAAGGAGGATGGGTAGCCTGCTGGGCAATGAGCGCCCCTACCGAACTCGCCAAGGTCTACGTTCCTGCCGAAGCCGAACCCGTGGTGACCGCCCGATGGCTGGATGCCGACGCCTTCCACGCCGAACCCGCCACGGGTGTCGAGGCACACCGAGACGCCTACTCGATCGTGATCCCACCTCCCAACGTCACCGCTGCACTGCACCTGGGTCATGCCCTCAACAACACACTCCAGGACGTGCTGACCCGGTATCACCGGATGCGTGGGGACCGCACGTTGTGGATGCCGGGAACGGACCATGCCGGTATCGCCACCCAGACCGTGGTCGAGAAGAGGCTGTTGTCCGAGGGAATCAAGCGCCTGGAGATGGGGCGTGACGCCTTCGTGGCCAAGACCCAGGAGTGGAAGGACGAGTACGAGGCCGTCATCCTCGATCAGTTGCAGTCCATGGGTGCCTCGTGCGACTGGGACCGAACCCGCTTCACCATGGACGACATGTGTGCCACCGCGGTCCGCCACGCGTTCTTCGAACTGTTCCGCGCCGGGTTGATCTACCGGGGCAAGCGCCTCGTCAATTGGGACCCGGTCACCCGAACCGCCCTCAGTGACGACGAGGTCGAGATGGAGGAGGTCGAGGGCCACATGTGGTACCTCGACTACCCGTTGGCCGACGGCTCGGGACACATCACCGTCGCGACCACTCGGCCCGAGACCATGCTCGGCGACACCGCGGTGGCCGTGAATCCCGACGACCCCCAGTTCGAGGTGGTACGGGGCAAGTCGGTGTTGCTACCGATCGTGGGTCGGATCATCCCCATCGTCGCCGACGACTACGTGGTGATGGCCGACCCCGAGGGCGATGCCAAGGCCCAGTACGCCAGCGGTTTCCTGAAAGTGACACCAGCCCATGACCCCAATGACTGGGAGATCGGTCTGCGACACGACCTCGAGGTCATCAACATCATGGGCCCCGACGGCTCGATCACCGACCAATACGGCTGGCACGACGTCAGCGACGAGGCCCGGGCCTTCGTCGGCCTGAGTCGTGAAGATGCCCGACAGAAGATCGTCGAGTGGTTCGAGGCGAACGGTCTGTTGGCCGAGGTCCGTGACTACACCCACTCGGTGGGGCACAGCTATCGGAGCCATGTTCCGATCGAGCCCTGGCTGAGCGACCAGTGGTACGTCGCCGTTACCGACGATCGGCTCCGCGGCTCGGCACTCCGGGCCCAGGATGCAGCCCAGACGCCGACCCTCCCCGACGATGTGCCGGCTCGCACCGAGGCGACGGGTGACGGAGGCCTGACCTTCTATCCCGAGCGGTACGCCCGCACGTACTACGCCTGGCACGACAACATTCGGGACTGGTGCATCTCCCGGCAGTTGTGGTGGGGTCACCAGATCCCGGTGTGGACGCGCCTGGTTGTGCGCGAAGAGGCCGAGGTCGAGGTGCGAGACGCTCTGACCGGAGTCGATTTGGACACGGCCCGTCCGGTGACCAGCACATGGACGGCTGCCGGTGCTGCCCATCTGGCCCGATTGGTCACGGTCGATCAGATCGAGGAGGCGGTCTGCGTTCCGCCGCCGTCGACGCTGCAACGGTCGGACCGAACCGACACCAGCATGGACGAGCCAGGTCTGGTGGCGGCCCTCGAGGCCGACGGATACGTCCGAGATCCCGACGTGCTCGACACCTGGTTCTCGTCGGGTCTCTGGCCGCTGTCGACCATGGGCTGGCCATGGCCCGAGGAGTACCCCGACACCATCGGGCTTCTCGAGACCTTCAATCCGACGTCGCTGCTGACCACAGCTCGCGAGATCATCACGTTGTGGGTCAGCCGCATGGTGATGTTCAACCGCTACTTCCGGGGCGGGGACTTACCGTTCCGGGACGTGTTCATCCACGCCATGATCCAGGACGGACATGGTCAGAAGATGTCGAAGAGCCTGGGCAATGGTGTCGACCCGCGCGACATCATTCATTCCCATGGCGCCGATGCGCTGCGCTTCAGCCTGGTTCAGATGACGACCGACACCCAGGACCTGCGGATGCCCGTCGACATGATCTGCCCCCACACCGGAGAGACCTTCACCCCGACCTTCGTCACGACCCCGGCCGGTCATCAGGTGGCGGCCCCCATCCAGGACTCACCCGGGGGCAGCGGGCGGCAGATGGTGAGCCCCTATGGCGCCGCCACCGGCACTGTTTCGCCCACGGTCGACATGCCGTTGGCCCGCAACACATCACCCAAGTTCGACGTCGGGCGCAAGTTCGCCAACAAGGTGTGGAACGCCACTCGTTTCGCTCTTCAGAGCCTGAACGCCGAACACACCGGCGATCCGGTCGATCCGACGACGTCACGTTTCGTCGACCGTTGGATCCTTGCTCGTCTGGCCCAGACCGTCGGTGAGCTGGAGCGGGCCATCGATGGCTACCACTTCAACACCTACGCCGACACGCTTTACCACTTCGTGTGGGACGACTTCTGTGACAACTACCTCGAAGCGATCAAGCCGACGATCCGCGACGAGGTCGACCAACAGGTGGTTCTCGGGGCCGTTCTCGATGCCGTGCTCCGGCTCATGCACCCGGTCTGCCCGTTCGTGACCGAGATGCTCTGGCCCAACGTCAGCGCTGCTCGCACCGGTTCGGTGGCTGGTCTCGAGTTGCCGCCGTCGGATCTGCTGGCGCTGGCGGCCTGGCCAGTCGTCGTCGAGGATGGTGGTCGTTCGCTGGTCGATGCAGAGGTGATCAGATCCTTCGAGCGAGCGAACGAACTGGCGGCCCAGATCCGTCGACTTCGGGGAGAGCGACAGGTCAAACCGAAGCAGCGGCTGACCCTACACGTCGAGTCGGCGGTGCAAGAGCTGATCGAGACCTGCGACGGATTCGTCGAGACGTTGGCCGGTATCGGGGTCGTCGTCCCCTTGGTGGGGGTCGAGCTCCCGGCCGTGTCGAGTTCGATTGCGTTCGAGGGTACGCAGGTGGTGGTCTCGGACCTGGTGGCAACGGTCGACGTCGATGCCGAGAAGGCCCGGCTCGACAAGGTCATCGCCGACCTGTCGAAACAGATCGCCAACTTCGAGGGTCGCCTGGCCAACGAGAAATACGTCCAGAATGCCAAACCCGAACTGGTACAGGAGACCCGGGATCAGCTGGCCGCCACCCAGGCCGACCTCGCGGTCGCTCGGTCCGGACGTTCGTCTCTGGGCTGAGCGCACAGGACCACGCCCGCGGGGACCACTCGGCTGCCGGTGAACGCTGTCGAGGCCGTGATGAGCCCGATGGGCATCGGAGGACACGATCAACATCGAACGAGCCCGGGTGTTGCCGGTTGCGCTATCCGCCGGGCTCTGGCGGCTCGAACGGCAATCTGACCGTGATGGTGAGTCCGGTTGGTTCGGTGGACGACGGCACCATGATGCCGCCGTGAGCAGCGACGATGGCCGAGGCAATGGACAGGCCCAGACCGTTGCCTCCGGTGGCCCGGGCTCTGGCATCGTCGGCCCGGTAGAAGCGGTCGCCGAGGTGGGAGAGCTGTTCGGGGGTGACGCCAGGTCCATCGTCACTCACCTCGATCGTGACGCCGTCGGAATCACACGAGAGGGTGATGTCGCACGTCGTGTCGTCCGGCGTGTGGGTGCGGACGTTGGCCAGCAGGTTGTCGATGACCTGTCGAAGCCGGGCCGGGTCCCCGGTGGTGGTGATGACACCGTTGATGTGGGGTCGCACGACTCGTCGGGGCTCCAGTGTCCTCGCAGCGTCGACCGCAGCCAACACGATCTCGGTCAGGTCGGCGGTCTCGCGGGCCAGGGGTCGACGCTCGTCGAGTCGGGCCAGCAGGAGCAGATCGTCGATGAGTTCGGCCATCCGGGCCGTCTCGGACCGGATGCCGGCCATCGATCGAGCCAGGTCCTCGGGCCGTTCCCGGGCTCCGCTCTCGAACAGTTCGGCGTAGGCGGCCGTTGCCGCCAGCGGCGTGCGCAGTTCGTGGCTCGCATCGGCCACGAAGCGCCGCATGCGAGCCTCGGATGCCTGGAGCTGACGCATGGTCTGTTCACGTTCGGCCCGGGCGTCGTCGAGTCGGTCGAGCATGTTGTTGAGGGTGCGAGCCAGATTGCCGACCTCGGTGGGTTCATCGCCGCCCGGGACTCGCTGGTCCCCCAATCCCTGGTCGGTGATGTCTGCCGCGCTCGACTCGACCCGACGCAGCGGCCGAAGGCTGATGCGAACCAGCCACCACGACAGGAGCAGAACGCCGGTCATGGCCAGCAGACTCGAGAGGGCAAGGGCGGTGACCAACCTTCCTCGGGTCTCGTTGACCTCGTGCAGGGATTGACCGATCAGGAGAATCGTTTCGTCTCCCAGGGGATCGATGCGGACCCGGATGCCATCGCCCTCATCGCCTCGGGCCGCGATGGTCTGGAAGCCGGCCCGACGATCGAGGGCCTCCAGATCGCCGGTGAAGGGTTCTTCACCTGGGGACTGGGCCGCCGTTTCGAACAACACCTGGTCATCGCGACCCACGATGGCCACGTACAGGCCGGGCGCGATCTGCGGGATCAGTGGCCAGTTGCCCTGCTCGGCTCGGGCCAGTTGTTCGATCGGAGGATGCGCCCCCCGCAACGTCTCGTCGATCTGCTGGATCTGCGACCTGGTGACGAGGGTGAGTGTCGCCGAACCGACCAGCACGAGACCGAACAGCAGCGCGAAGCCGGTGGCGATCATCAGACGGGTCCGGAGTGACACCGTCGTCAGGTCTGTTCTCGGAGCACGTAGCCGACCAGTCGGACGGTGTGGATCAGGGGTGCGCCGTGCTCGTTCAGTTTCTTGCGGAGGTAGCTGATGTAGGTCTCACAGATGTTGGAGTCGCCGTCGAAGTCGTAGTGCCACACGTTCTCGAGGATCTGAGCCTTCGACAGCACGCGGCCCGGATTCGTCATGAAGTACTTCAGCACGCTGAACTCGGTGGCCGTGAGTTCGATCACGGCCCCGGCTCGCCTGAGCTCGTGGGCATCGACATCGAGTTCGAGGTCGGCGAAGCGCAACACGGTCGATGCGTTGTCGGCGTTTCCGGCTCGGCGCAGGATGGCTCGCACCCGCATCACGAGTTCGGCCAGAGAGAACGGCTTGGTCAAGTAGTCGTCGGCGCCGGCGGCGAATCCTTCGGCTTTGTCTTCGAGGGTGTCGCGAGCCGTCAGGAACAGAATCGGGGTCGTGATCCCATCGGCTCGTAGTCGCTTGGCGATCTCGAAACCATCGAGATCGGGGAGCATGACATCGAGAACCACGAGAGCAGGGTCGAGTTCCTGGGCCGCAACCAGGGCCGCCCGCCCCGTTGTTGCTTCGGTCACCTCGAAGCCTTCGTACCGTAGTGACGTGGCCACTGCGTCGACCAACGATGGCTCATCGTCGACGACGAGAATCCGCAGGGGTGTTTGGTTCATCGGCTGGTCCGAATCGGGCGTTCCTGGACTCCTGGCGAGTTGGGCCACGACGGACGCGATGACGGGGGGGATGGGGTCAGGGTCGACATCAGGTCGGGCACGAGGGAAGTGTGGCAGCTGTCGGTGTTCGAACCCAGCTTCGAACCGACTTCTACGCAGCGCCTCAGGTCACGCTCAGCTGGCCCTCATCCAGCGACGATCCGGCAACGGAAGGAGGGATGCCTGTCCCGGAGGCCGCAACAGGATCGGTTGCGTCAGAACCGATCCGGCCCGTCTCCAGAAGTTCTCAGCGGACGCTTACCTTGGTCTCAGCGGTGCTTGATCCGGAATTGCCTCAATGGGTGACATGACCACGAATGCCCTTTCGTCTGCCGAAGTGAACGATGACGTGATGGCCGATCGGTTGGCCAGACTGGCTGCGCGAACACCATCGAAGGCCGGCAGTCCTGTTGCCGCCACGTCCCAGGTCGGCGCCCGGAGGAAGCGGCGGCATGCGGCCAAGAAGTCCCGCTACGCGGCCCTCGCACTGAGCCTGGTGTCGACCGCCGGCCTGGCCGCGACCTTTGCGTCGCTCGACGCCGGTACCTCCACGCAGATCGCGGGTTCGGGTGGCATCGTCTCGACGTCGGGAATCGTCACGGCGAGCACACCCGCCGCCGGGGGCACCGTCAGCATCGGGACAGCCGATCCGGTGACAACAGCCGCCACCACTCGAGCAACGGTTCCGATGACGCAGACCGAGACCGTGGTGAACGGTGACGTGTTCACCAACAAGTGGGGACCGGTACAGGTCCAGGCAACGTTCGGGGCCGACGGAAGCCTGCTCGGCGTGGACACGTTGCAGACGCCGTTCCAGGACGACAAGAGTGTGCGCATCAACGACCGAGCGGTTCCGGTGCTGAACTCCGAGGCACTCTCGGCCCAGTCCTCGGCCGTCCACACCGTGTCGGGTGCCACCTACACGAGTGACGACTATCAGCGCTCGCTGCAATCGGCCATCGACACGGCGCGGGCAGCCGGACTGACGGAGCTGGCATGACCGTCAACGGCTCGAAACTGTCCCGGTGCGGTTTCCATCACGTCGAGCACGTCATGGGAACGGCCGTCAGTATCGACGTGCGCGACCCCACGGTGTCGAGGTCGGCGATCGACGAGGTGGTGGCCTGGTTCCATCACGTGGACGACACGTTCAGCACCCACAAGGTCCAGAGCCCCATCAGCGCGCTGGGTCGGGGCGAGATCACCCTGGAGGAGGCCGGTCCCGAGATCCGGGGTGTGCTCGAACGATGCGAGGACATGCGAGCCATCACCGACGGGGCCTTCGACGCCTTCGAGGTGGCGGCCCCGAACGGGACCAGTCTGGATCCGTCGGGCTTGGTCAAGGGGTGGTCGGTGCAGATGGCGGCCGAGATGCTCGAACGGCACGGCGCCGAGAATTTCTGCGTCAATGCCGGTGGTGACATCGTGTTGCGAGGTCAACCCGAGGTCGGGGAGCGTTGGCGGGTCGGTATCCGACACCCCGTCCTCCCCGAGGCCCTGGCGTTGGTCATCGAAGCCGAGGGTCCACTGGCGGTGGCGACCTCGGCCACCTACGAACGAGGAGCCCACATCGTGAATCCTGGGACCCATCGCGGTGCCGATCTGATCGCCAGCGCCACCGTGGTCGGGCCCGACCTGACCGTTGCCGACTCCTTCGCAACCGCGGTGTTCGTGATGGGCGTCGACGGGATCGAGTGGATCGAACAGCAGCACGGCTACGACGCCTATGTCATCGACCGCGATCATCAGACCCGGTGGAGCGAAGGGTTCAACCGCTTCCGAGTGGGCACATCCGCCGTCTGAACGAGCCGGGAGGAGACTTCCGACTCAGACGTGGGGCAGGATTTCCTCGCCCACCTGTTCCAAGACCTCGTACCGGGGGTCGAAGGGCGGCAGGATCATCAGTTGGTGCAGTCCCTCCTCGGCCAGGGTGCCCAGTGTGTCGATGACTTCTTCCCGGGTCCCGATGATGCAGCTGGCATCCATCAGCTCACGGGTGAGGAACTGTTCTTCGTCGGGCATCACCCAGCAGTTGTGGCCTTGATGCACGTACTGGTGGCGGACCTCCTCGGGGATCTGTTCCATCTTGGCCACGTAGTCGTCCCACCCCGGGATGCGAGAGCCGGCCGAGGAGCGACCGAAATTGCGGTACTGGTCGTAGCTGTAGTGCAGGGATGCCATGGCGAAGGCGCCACAGAGTCGTTTGACCCGATCCGAGTCGCGGGCTTCGCCTGGCTCGAGCACGACGATGGTGCTGAGAGAGCAGGTCAGGAAGCTCTCTCGGTCGATGTCGCGTCCGACCTCCGCAGCGCCTGCTTCCAGTCCCTGCCACACCCACTGCATCCCGCCTCGCTTGGGTGGGATGGACAGCACCGCACCGTCGCCGTGCTTGCCGGCAAGGGCCATGGACTTGGGTCCGAAGCTGGACACGTACATCGGGATCCGGTCCTGGAAGTTCACGAAACCCTTGTCGGCCATGATGTGGCGAATCGGGGAGGTTCGCCCCCGCCAGGTGAAGTCCGCTTCCTCGCCCCGAAGCAGCGGAGCCAAGACGGTGAGGTAGTCGTCGAACTCGTCGATCCGCATCGGCTTGTGACCCATGATGCGCATGGCCGTGTTGCCGGTGCCGATGCCCAGGAACGTGCGACCGGGAGCCAGCTGATTGATGGTGGCCATGCTGGAGGCCGTGATGGGGGCGGTGCGGGTGGCAGCAACCGTCACGCCGGTCCCGACCTGGATGGTCGACGTGCGGTCGGCGACCAGGGCCAGCGTGGCATAGGGGTCGCTCCAGATCATGTGACTGTCGGCGATCCAGGCGTGGGTGTAGCCCAGCTCCTCTGCCCGGACGATGTAGTCGATGTCGTCGATCTTGGAAGCGAAACAGATGCCGAGGTCCATTGCCGGAGTCTTGCAAACCCTCTGCTGGTTGGCGAACGGCTGGTTGGCGAACGGCTGGTCAGCGGCGGGCGTTGCCGATGCGGTCATCGCTGGAGCCGGACGGAAAGGTGAACGCGGTCACCACCGCGCTGGCGAAGTACATGGCGGCGATGAAGAGCCAGGCCCATCGGTAGCCGCTGAGACTGGCCGAGCCGTCGGCCCCGGTCGACAACAGCGTCACCACGATCGAGATTCCGAGCGCGTAGCACACCTGTTGCGTGGTTCGCAGGGTGGCGTTGGCCGTACCGAACTTTGCCATCGGGACGTCGCTGATGCCGGCACTTGCCCAGGTGGCGATGGTGGTGCCGACACCCAGCCCGACCAGAGCGCTGATGGGTACGTAGACATCGAACACATGGGGGTCCTCGTCCAGGAGCAGGAAGAACAGCAGATAGCCG
>CALACD010000103.1 GCA_937890445.1 uncultured Acidimicrobiia bacterium
CCATCGTCCGCGCCGCCAACACGTTCTACATGTGGGGTCACTTCCCCATCACCGCGGTGTTCATGCTGTGGGCGTGGTTCCGGAACCGGCCGTACTTCGGTGTCGTCCGCAACAGTCTCGTCAGCCTGACGACGGCCGGGCTGTTGCTCCACCTCGTCTTCCCGTTGGCACCGCCCCGCTTCAAGGGCTCCCAGGGTTTCGTCGACACCGCCGCCGTGTTCGGCCCCAACCCCTATGACCTCGGGGCGGCCGAGGCCGCCAACCAGCTGGCAGCGATGCCCTCGCTCCATGTCGGGTGGGCGCTCCTGGTGGCCATCAGTGTCATCGCGCTGTGTCGGTCACGGTGGCGCTATCTGGCCCTCATCCACCCCGTCGTCACCACGTCGGTCGTCGTCCTGACCGCCAATCACTACTGGACCGATGCCATCGTCGCCATCATCCTGGTGCTCGGAGCCTGGTTCTACGCCGTGAAACTGGCCCACCTCGGACTGTTCTCGTTCGACCAGCCGACGGAGCGTCAGAGGTCCGAGCTCAGGTCCATGGTGCGTAGGTCCAGCAACGGACCGTCGTCGAACAACGCACTCTGATCCGACACCCGCAACTCGGCCATCCAGTGCTGGCGACAACGAAGGTCGTAGGTCACGACCGCGTCGCCACCGGTGTCTCCGACCACGGTGATCTCACCGTCATAGACCTGCCGGCCGTTCACCAGACGGGCGTTGTGCGTCGCCCTCTTGCCACACCAGCAACGGGCCTCGACCTGCAGCTCGGATCGCACGTCGGCCACTTCCAGGAACCGTTGCGTGCCGTCGAACAACCGCCCCTGGAAGGTGGTGAGAAGACCGAAGGCGTACACCTCGATGTCGAACTCGTCGACGGTGCGCGCCAACTGGTCGACCTGCGCCGGCACGTAGAACTGTGCTTCGTCACACACCACGGCGTGCAGACCGTCGCCTCGCAGATGCTCTTGGCGGATGACTCGATACAGATCGATGGTCGCATCGAGCACCACCGCTTCGGCCGAGACACCGAGGCGGCTGGAGACTCGCCCGGTCTGGCGGTCGAGCTGGCTGATCAGGAGGCAACCGAGTCCACGGGAAGCCAGGTTGTGGTGGATCTGGAGCGCCTGGGTGGACTTGCCCGAACCCATCGTGCCGAAGAAGAAACGAAGCTCCGCCATGGGGTTGAACCTACCGGCGCGACGAGCCACTACCGTTGTGGCCGATGACGACCATCAATCCCACGACGCCGGGGGTTCGCCCCAGCCCCATCTTCCTGGCGGTCGTCGCTGTCACCGGGATCGGTGTGTGGTTGACGACGACCGACACGGTCTCCGACGGCATCTCGGTGTTCGTGATGGTTGCAGCCGGATGGTTGCTGTCCTTGATCTTCCATGAGTTCGCCCACGCATGGGTGGCATGGAAGGGCGGCGATCACAGTGTTGCCGCCAAGGGCTACCTGTCCCTCGACCCCCGCAAGTACACCGATCCCGTCACCTCGCTCGGCATTCCGATCCTCTTGGTGCTGGCCGGCGGCATCGGCCTTCCCGGCGGGGCGGTGTGGATCAACCGAGGTGCGTTGCGTTCTCCGGCGACGGCTTCGTTGGTGTCGCTGGCCGGACCGGCAACCAATCTGGTCTTCGCCGCCGTGTGCCTGCTGCCCATCTCGTCGGGCCTCGTGGACCCCGAACGGCACACCGTCCTGGCCGCCGGTTTGGCGTTCCTGGGGTTCCTTCAGGTCACCGCCTTCGTGTTGAACATGTTGCCGATCCCGGGGCTGGACGGTTTCGGCGCCATCGAGCCGTACCTGTCGCGCAGCGTCCTCACCGCGTTGCTGCCCATCCGCCGCTACAGCCTGATGGCCGTCTTCTTCCTGCTGTGGTTCGTCGAACCGGCTCGGACCGCATTCTGGAATCTGGTGCGGTCGGTCCTCGGGGCGTTCGGTGTCGACGACCGCCTGTTCCCCATCGGCCTCGATCTCTTCCAGTTCTGGCAATGAGCGATCTCGCCGACCTACCGAAATTGAAGCGTGGCGTGGCCGGTTGGGTCGGCCGACCGGTCTGGCGGGAGATCCGATCCTTCGACGAGCGCCGAAAGCTCCGGGCGAGTCCGCTGTGGCGGGGCGACGGGGTTCCCGTCGGCAACGATCGGCCCGTGCTCCTCATCCCCGGTTTCATGTCCGGCGAGCACAAGGCGGCGCCGCTGGCCCATGTCCTGTCGGCGGCCGGGTGGGACGTCGAGATCGCCGAGGTGGGTCGCAACGCCGGCCCGGCCTATGTCGGGGTCGACGCAGCCGAACTGGGCCTGCGCCGGCTCTCGGAACGATCCGGGGAGCCCGTGACGGTGGTCGGCCATTCCCGAGGCGGGCAGTACGGTCGGGTCCTGGCGGTGCGCCACCCCGAGCTGGTGAAGCGGGTGATCGCCGTCGGTTCCCCGTTGCGCACCAAATACCCGCCGTTCTTCGTGGTCAAGGTGCCGGCCGAAACCCTCGACTGGTGCTGGCGAGCCGGCTGGTTCGGACCGGTTTCGATCGGCCGCGAGCAGGAGGTCGACGACCATCGCTATCTCGAGTTCCCCGAGTCGGTCGACCTGGTCTCGATCTATTCCCGATCCGATGGCATCGTCGACTGGCGGTACAGCTTCGATCCCGCAGCCAGCATGGTGGAGGTGTCGGCCACCCATCTGGGATTGATGCACAGCGTTGCCGGTGTCAGCGCCGTCGTTGCTCAGCTCCGGGACCGCGTCGAGCGAGACTGATAGTCGGCGGTGAGACGCTCGACCACGATGGCCAATCCGTCGTCGTCGTTGGATGCAATCACCTCATCGGCTGCTTGCTTGGCGCCGTCGTTGGCGTTGGCCATGGCGAACCCCCGGCCGGCCCACTTCAGCATGGCAACGTCGTTGTGATTGTCCCCGAACGCCACCACCTCGGACCGATCGATCCCGAGGTCGATGGCCAGCGCTTCCAATGCCGTCGCCTTGGTGACCAGGCGAGCCGAGACCTCGATGAACGACAGTCCCGAATAGCAGGCGATTGCGTGATCGCCGACGACGTCGGAGACCGCAGCGAACAGTTCGTCGATATCGAGTCCCCGGTGGAACACCAGCACCTTCTGCACTCGGCTCCGGATCCCGTCGAGCACGTCGTCGATCGGGCCGATGGCCGGCACGTGGGGAATCAGCTGTTCGAAGCCCGGCTCGTAGGCGATGTCACGCTCCATCTCGATGGCGAACCCGGCGCCGTCGATGGCGGCCCGGAGTTCGACCACGAACCCCTGGGCCAGGTCGGGCTCGATCCACACGCCGCGCACCATCTCGTCTCGCCCCAGGTGCCTGGTGACGGCGCCGTTGGCGAACACCCAGTAGTGATGCAGTCCGAGTGCTGCGATGACATCGTCGCAGATCAACAACGGCCGACCGGTCGCGGGCACCACATGGATTCCGGCGTCCCAGGCCTGATGCAGCGCCCGCTGCACCCGGGGTGAGAGCGTGCCGTCGCTGCGCAGCATGGTCCCATCGATGTCGGTTGCGATCAGCCTGGTCGGGGGATGCTCCATCTAGAGGAGTCTGCCCACCAGGTCGGCGACTTCGGAGCGTTCGGAGCGGGAAAGCGTGATGTGGGCGAACAGGGGGTTGCCTCCCAGGGCCTCGACGACGGCAACGATGCCGTCGTGACGCCCCACTCGCAGGTTGTCGCGCTGGGCGATGTCGTGGGTGAGGACGGCCTTGGAACCTTCGCCCAATCGGGACAGCGCCGTCAGCAGCACCGACCGTTCCAGGTTCTGCGCTTCGTCGATGATCACGAAGGCGTCGCTGAGGGTTCGCCCTCGGATGTGGGTCAGCGGCAGGACTTCGATCATTCGACGTCGTTGGAGTTCGTCGATCACGGTCTGGCTGGTGATGGCCGACAGGGCGTCGTAGACGGCGGCGGCCCACGGTGCCATCTTCTCGTCCTCGGTGCCGGGGAGGTAGCCGAGTTCCTGACCGCCGACGGCCAACAGGGGACGGAACACCAGGACGCGGCGATAGCGGTGTTCTTCGAGAGCTTGGTGAATGCCGGCCGCGATGGCCAGGAGGCTCTTGCCGGTGCCGGCCTGCCCACCGAGGCTGACGATGCCGATCGTCGGATCGAGCAGGAGGTCGAGGGCAACCCGCTGCTCGGCAGAGCGGCCTCGGACATCGAAGGCCGACCGGTCCCGAACGATGTGGACTCGCTTGTCGTCTCGGACCCGACCGAGACCGGATTGGGAGCCGGCCTGGAGTGCCACCCCGGTGTTGCACGGGAGTTCCTGTGCTTCGGCGATGTCGACCACGCCGTGTGCGAACAGCTCGTTGATGAGTGCCGGCTCGACCTCGACCTGCACGAAGCCGCGGTGCATGGGCGAGCTCGCCAGCTCCTGTTGGTACTGATCGGCTTCGAGGCCGAGCACGCCGGCCTTGAGACGTAGCGGCAGGTCCTTGCTGATCAGGAGGACGTCATCGCCGTCGTCGAGCAGGCCGAGACAGACCGCCAGCACGCGATGATCGTGGTCGAAGGTTGCCAGGGCATCGGGCAATTCGACGTGGGTGTGATTGGGTTCGATCCGTAGCGTGCCCGAGGCCCCGATCGGCATGAGTTCGTAGAGACCACCGTGTTTCTGGCGCAGGTCTTCGAGCACACCGAGCGCTTTCCGGGCGTTCCATCCCAGGTCCGGATGATGCCGTTTCGTCTCCAGTTCGAGAATGGACACCACGGGCACCACGACGTCGTGTTCGGTGAACCGGAGTGGCGCCTGGGGGTCGGCCAGGAGGACCGAGGTGTCCAGGACGATGGTTCGGCGAACGTCGAGCGGGTCGTTTGTCACAATCACCTGCTTGTTGTCGAGTGATCCGGAATCGGTCGTTTCCGGGGTCTATCACTGTCCCCACCACTATCGGCGGCAACCACGGGTTCTGGAAGCAGACGACATGAACTGTTCATTCGTGGGTAACCGCCGCACACAGGGATGAACGTCGTGTTACAGGACCATGCCGATGAAGACCCTCGCGTCCCCCACCGCCGGTATCCTTCTGGCGTTCGACTACCGGCTGGTAGCCGAACGTTCCCGAACGAGGAGAGACAGCCCGTGAACCCACGTGGAAAACAGACCTGGAAGCTTCTGCTTGCCTTGATGGCAGCCCTGTCATTGATCGCAGCCGCCTGCGGTGGCGGTTCTGATGCCGCCTCCGACGACGGCACGGCCGAGGACACCGCGACCGATGCTGCAGCAACCGCCGAGGACGATGCCGTGGAAGACGAAGACGGCGCCATGGAAGACGATGCCATGGAAGAGGACGCCATGGCCATGGAAGCCGACTTCAATGTCGGTCTCACCTATGACATCGGTGGCCGAGGCGATCAGTCCTTCAACGACTCGGCCGCTGCCGGCCTGGATCGTGCCGTCTCCGAGCTGGGTGTCACCCCGTCGGAAGCCGAGCCCAACGCCGATGGTTCGAACCGTGCCGAGCTGCTCCAGCTCCAGGCCGATCAGAGCACCCTCGTGGTTGCGGTCGGGTTCCTCTTCGCCGAGGACGTCAAGGCGGTCGCTCCGGAGAACCCGGACGTGAACTTCGCCGTCATCGATGATGCCATGCTCGACTTCGACAACGGCGCCGCCCCCTGGGGCGACAACATCGCCGGTCTGACCTTCGCCGAGGAGCAGGGCTCGTTCCTGGTCGGCGCAGCTGCTGCACTCAAGAGCGAGTCCGGCACGCTGGGCTTCATCGGCGGCGTCGGCGGCTTCGGTCTGATCGAGAAGTTCGAGGCCGGCTTCGCTGCCGGTGCCCGGGCCGTGAACCCCGACATCGTCATCATTCCCCAGTACATCACCATGGCCCCCGACTTCGATGGCTTCTTCGCCGCCGACCGGGCCCAGGAGATCGCACTGGCCATGTACGACCAGGGTGCCGACGTGATCTACCACGCCGCCGGCGGTTCCGGTGCCGGCCTCTTCGAGGCAGCCAAGGCCCGGAGCGAAGAGTCGGGCACGAAGGTGTGGGCCATCGGCGTCGACTCCGATCAGTACAACACGGTCGACCCGTCGGTGCAGGAGTACATCCTGACCTCGATGCTCAAGCGAGTGGACAACGCCGTGTTCGAGATCACCCACGCCCAGGCCAACGGTGAGTTCGTTGCCGGCAACACCGTGTACGACCTCTCCAGCGACGGCGTCGGCTACTCCACCTCGGGTGGATTCGTCGACGACATCGTCGATCAGCTCGAGGACTTCAAGGCCCAGATCGTGGCCGGCGAGATCGTCGTTCCGACCGAGCCGTAAGTCGGCTCGACCTCACCCCTAGTAAAGACGAGCGAGCCCGGGCTACTGTCCGGGCTCGCTCCCTTTTTTCGACGCACAAGCTACAGAGAGATCGACGGACCTTGCCCACCGCAATCGAACTGACCGGCATCACCAAACGGTTTCCGGGTGTCATCGCCAACGACAACGTGAATCTCGTTGTCGAGGCCGGCGAGATCCACGCCATCTGCGGGGAGAACGGTGCCGGCAAGTCGACACTGATGAAGATCCTCTACGGCATGCAGTCGCCCGACGAGGGCGTGATGAGGGTCAACGGGCGCGAGGTGTCGTTCTCGTCCCCCACCGACGCCATCGCCGAAGGCATCGGCATGGTGCATCAGCATTTCATGCTGGCCGGGCAGTTGTCGGTGCTGGAGAACGTCATTCTCGGTTCCGAACCGGTCAAGTCCGGTGGCCGCATCGATTTCGACGAAGCACGCCGCCACTTGGCCGAGGTGAGCGAGGCCTACGGGCTGACCGTCGATCCCGGCGACCTGGTCGACACGCTGGAGGTCGGTGAACGTCAGCGGGTCGAGATCATCAAGGTGCTGTTCCGTGGGGCCCGCATCCTGATTCTCGACGAACCGACTGCAGTCCTCGTCCCGCAGGAGGTCGAGGAGTTGTTCCGCAACCTGCGGGAACTGAAGGAGGGTGGCGCCACCATCATCTTCATCGATCACAAGTTGCAGGAGGTCCTCGAGATCTCGGATCGCATCACAGTGATCCGGCGGGGAAAGACGGTGGCCACGGTGAACGCGGCCGATGTCTCGGCCGGGGATCTGGCCGAACTGATGGTCGGCTCGGAGCTCCCGACGCCGGACACGACCGAGTCGACGGTGACCGATCAGTTGGCGCTCGAGGTGCTGGATCTGGTCGTGCTGGACAACGACGACCGGACGGTGGTGGACAACGTCTCGTTGACGGTCCACAAAGGGGAGATCGTCGGCATCGCCGGCATCGAGGGCAACGGTCAGACCGAGTTGGTCGACGCCATCATCGGGACGGGGCCCGTCATGTCGGGCACGGTCCGCCTGCTCGGCAACGACATCACCCTCGCTCCGGTTCGCAAACGACGAGAGGCCGGTATCGGCTACGTACCCCAGGACCGTCACCACGAGGGCCTGCTGCTCGATGCCCCCCTGTGGGAGAACGCAGCCCTCGGGCACCAGACCCGGGCTCCGTATTCCCACGGTCCGTGGATGGACCGGGCGGGGGCTCGTCGACGGACCGAGGAGATTCGTGAAGAGTTCGACGTTCGGACACCCAGTGTCGATGTCTCGGCCCGCGCCCTGTCGGGTGGGAACCAGCAGAAGCTGATCATCGGCCGGGAGATGACGGCCGATCCCGCAGTCCTCATTGCCGCCCATCCCACCCGAGGCATCGACGTCGGTGCTCAGGCCGACGTGTGGAACACGATCCGCAAGGCCCGGAGCGAGGGGTTGGCGACGCTGTTGATCTCGGCCGATCTCGACGAGCTCATCGGGTTGTCCGACACGATCGTCGTGATGTTCCACGGCAAGCTGGTGGCCACCCTCGACCCGGCCGAGATCACGCCCCGTTCGCTGGGCAGCTACATGACCGGAGCTGCACTCCAGGAGGACGTCCGATGAAGACTCCGCTGCTCCGCCGTATCGGTTTGACGGTCGCCGCCCCGTTGACGGCCGGCCTCTTCGCCCTGATCGTGTCGGCGCTGGTGTTGGAGGCATCGGGCAGCCCTGCCGTCGAGACCTTCCGGGTGATGCTGGAGAACGGACTGAAGCTCGAGACCATGGTCGACACCCTGAACCGGGCGACGCCGCTGTTCCTGGCCGGAGTGGCCGCCGCCATCGGGTTCCGGATGAATCTGTTCAACATCGGCGTCGAGGGCCAGTACATCCTGGCCGGTTTCCTGGCGGCGTGGATCGGGGCCTCGGTCGTGTTGCCCGGACCGCTGCATGTCGGTTTGATCGTGGTCTCGGCCATGGTGATCGGCGGGCTGTGGTCCGGGATCGCCGGCGTCTTGAAGGTGACCCGGGGTGTGAACGAGGTGATCTCGACGATCATGCTCAACTTCATCGCCACCGGTGCCATCGTTGCCGGGCTGCTGCCTCGGGCCATCGAGGATCCGACCGCCACCAATCAGGGCACGCCGACCATTGCCGAGTCGGGCTGGTTGCCGAATCTCAACTGGGTGTTGGAGCTGGTCACCCGGGACATCACCAAGGGCCGGAAACTGACGGGCGTCATCGCCATCGCCATCGTCGTCGGTGTGATCTATCACGTGGTGTTGAACCGGACCCGGATCGGCTTCGACCTTCGGTCCAGCGGCATGAACCCGTTCGCGGCCCGGGCCGGTGGTGTTCCGCCCAAGAAGATGGTGATGTACGCCATGATCGCCACCGGCATGGTGGCCGGGCTGGTCGGCATGCCCGAGATCTTGAGCGACAACCATGCCTATGACCAGGGATTCATCCAGGGGCTCGGGTTTGCCGGGATCGCCGTGGCGCTCCTGGGCCGCAACAACGCACCGGGCATGGCGTTCGCTGCGTTGCTGTTCGGGTTCCTCGACTCGAGCTCGGCGGTCCTGCAGGTCCGGTCGACGGCCTCGTCGGAGATCGTCACCATCATGCAGGCCGTCATCCTGCTGGCGGCGGTGGTGGCCTACGAGATCGTCAACCGCATCCGTCAACGAGACGAAGTGCAGCGGGCGTCCCTCCTGAGCGGAGCAGCTTCATGAAGAATCTGACGACTCGTCTCGCAGCCATGCCGGCCTGGGCCCGTTGGCCCTTGATGGCCACGCTCGGCATCCTGGTTCTGGCCATCGTCCAGGGCATCAGCGGCACCGAGTTGCTGACGGCCGGCGGCACGTCGAGCGCCATGTTGCGTTGGGCCATCCCGATCTTGTTGGCCGGCCTCGGGGGGTTGTTCAGTGAGCGGGCCGGTGTGGTGAACATCGGGCTCGAGGGCATGATGATCCTCGGTACGTGGTTCGGGGCCTGGGGTGCCTTGAACTGGGGCCCGTGGGGTGGCCTCATCGCCGGCATGGTGGGCGGGGCGCTCGGTGGCTTGTTGCATGCCATTGCCACCATCCAGTTCGGGGTCGATCAGATCGTGTCCGGGGTGGCCGTCAACATCTTGGCTCCGGGGTTGGCTCGCTATCTCTCGGAACGGGTGTTCACGGGTGAGGCCGGAGGTTCGGTGTCCCAGTCGCCCCGGGTCACGGGCCTTCCCGAGTTCACGATGCCATTCCTGGCCGGTGGCAGGATCGGGAGTTGGCGTTCGCCCGACATCCTCGGTTCGATCGCCGACCGGAACATCTTCTGGTTGTCCGATGTTGCCGACCTGGTGCGTGGCCTGATGTTCCAGGTCGGGGTGTTCACGTTGATCGCGTTGGCCTGTGTCCCGTTGTCGGCCTA
>CALACD010000104.1 GCA_937890445.1 uncultured Acidimicrobiia bacterium
CCCTGACTACCGTTGGTCCATGACCGCGCCCTCCGAGAACACATCCGCCTCGCAACCCTCGATCTCGATCGACCGAGACGGGTCGATCGTCATCATCACGATGGACGATGGCCGCGCCAACGCCTTGGCCCCCGCGGTCAGTTCCGCAGTTTCGGCCGCCGTCACCGAGGCATCCGACGATGCTTCGGTGACAGCCATCGTGCTCGCCGGCCGAGAGGGCCGGTTCTGCGCCGGGTTCGACCTGGAGATCATCGGTTCCGGCGACTTGGCCGCAGTCGGCGACATGGTGGCTCGAGGAGGCGAACTGGTCCGGTTGCTCTATGGGTGTCCGGTGCCGGTCGTGGCCGCCTGCACCGGCCATGCCGTGGCCGCAGGAGCGCTGCTCCTGCTGGGATGTGATGTGCGGGTCGGCGCCGACGCTCCGGTGAAGATCGGCCTGAACGAGGTCGCCATCGGTCTGACCTTGCCCGGGTGGGCTCTGACCATTGCCGAGGAGCGGCTCAGCAAGCGACATCTGCAACGTTCGATCGTCAACGCCCGCCTGGTCGATGGCCAAGGAGCCGTCGATGTGGGCTTCCTCGACATCGCGGTGCCCGCCGACCAGGTCATCGAGGTTGCAATGGCCGAGGCCAGCGCCCTGGCGACTCTTGATCGCCGGGCGTACGTCAACACATTGGAGGTATTCCGGGGCCCCGCGTTGGCGCGTATCGACGCCCAGATCGCCAGTGATCGGGCACGGTGGTGATCGGGCACGGTGGTGATCGGGCAGGGTGGTGATCGGGCAGGGTGGAGGTGGGATCAGTCCGGACTGAAGTTCGGCGGGATCACGATGTCCGAGCGAGTCAGATCGTGGATCGATGTCTTGCCCAGGCCTCGCATGGTGGCCTCGATGCCACCTCGAAGGACATCCAACACGTTCTCGACCCCGCCCTGGCCATTGACGGCCAGACCCCACAGGTAGGCCCGGCCGATCAGGACGCCGTGGGCACCCAATGCAAGCGCCTTGACCACGTCGCTACCTCGTCGAATCCCACCGTCCATCAAGACCTCGAGGCGACCGTCGACGGCTTCCACGATGTCGGAGAGCACGCGGATGGGAGCGGGCGATCCGTCGAGATTGTTACCGCCATGGTTCGACACCGAGATGGCTGTGGCCCCGGCCTCGAGGGCACGAACCGCCTCGTCGCTGCGACCGATGCCCTTGATCATCAAGGGTCCACCCCACTCCGCGGCCAACGACGCGATGTCGTCCCACGACGGAGGGGGCGTCCCCATCCAAGCACCGTAGGCCTCGAAGAATCCTGGCGTCGGCCCACCGATGGGCCCGAAATTCGGCACTCCGAGATCTGGCAAGGCCCGCGTCCGCAACCAACTGCAGAGCCACCGAGGCCGGGCCAGGACCTCGGGAGCGTGCTCGAGTGCGGTCTTCAGGTCGATCTTCTCCGGAATCGAAGGGCTACCCCAGTCCCGACCATGTGAGAACGACCAGTCCAGCGTCAAGATGAGCCCGACCGCGCCCGCAGCTCGGGCTCGCTCCATCCGGGCCGTCATCGAATCTCGATCTCCGGCCCAGTACATCTGGAAGAAGGTCTGCGGATTGGCAGCGATCACCTCTTCCAGCGGCTTGCTCCCGAACGAGCTGAGCCCCATGGGCACGCCTCGGGCTGCCGTTGCTCGAGCCACCGCAACCTCGCCATCGGGGTGCACGGCTTGCACACCGGTAGGTGAGATCATCACCGGCATCGACGACGGCTGGCCCATGAGCGTGGTCGCCATGTCACATCCGGCCCCCTGGCCTGCGGCCAATGGCCGAAACCCGAGTTCCTCGAAGGCCCTCAGGTTGTCGTGCATCGAGACACCGGCTTCGGCCCCGGCCACGATGGCCCCGTACACGCTCCGCGGAAGCCGCTTCTCGGCCCGGGTCCTGGCCACTGCAACCGACTCGAACCATTCGTTTGCCATCATCGGAGCTTACGAAGCTTCGACAGTCGCCGCACTAGGATGCTCCGAATGGGTTCCGAAGAACAGACGAGCGGATCATCACGACACGCACAGCCTCCCATGAGTCCGCTGCCGGGGCCCACCCCACCGGACATGGCCATTCCCTCGACCCCGGACCCGTTGCTCGGCCCCCCTCCCCAGGCCCCCGGACTCCCGACCGCCAAGGATGGCGACGGTAAGACTCCAACCACACCAGCGCCTTCCGGATCCGGCCCCCAGGGCCGTGGTCGCGGAGCCAAACGAGCGATCCTGATCGTGGCCGGATTGGTCGGCGTGCTGTTTCTGGGCATCCTCGGTCTGGTCATCGCCGTCGTCGTCACTGGCGACGACGCCCCATCCCCTTACTGCCAGTTGGTGGACGACTACCTTGCCGCAGCGCAATCAGGCGACCTCGACCAGCTCCGGATCATCGCCAACGCGGGGGCCGTCGAGAGCCCACCAGAGATCGTCGAGTCATGGAATCGGTTGGCGACCGCCCTCGGTGATCTCGGCACCCAGCAGACCCAGGCCGACGAGGCCACCCAGGAGATCCTCGACCACGACACGTCGAACTGCAGCTGACTCGGCCGACGATGCGGCCGAGGCACGTCAGGTCCGTCGAGCCAGGATCAATCCGAAGTCGCCCCGACCGAAGAAGGTCCGGGTCACCTCGAAATCGGCCTCGACCAGCTCCGTCATCAGTCGATCGGGCTCGAACTTGGTCGAGATCTCGACTCGTATCTCCTCACCCTCGGTGAACTCCACCTCGAGGTCGAGGGCTTCGATACGGGCCCGATGTGGCATGTCAGCCCGAAGCCGCATGTCGACCCGTCCTTGCTGGGCGTCCCAGAACGGAATGTAGTCGAAACGGTCGGGCTCGAAGTCGGCGCCGAGCTGGCGGTTCATCACACCGAGCACGTTCTTGATGAAGTCCGCTGTCAGCTCGGTCGAGTCGTTGTAGGCATCGAGGATGCGACCCACGTCCTTGATCAAG